>CAJWHN010000001.1 GCA_913041085.1 uncultured Flavobacteriales bacterium
ATAAATATTGTGACAAAACCTATTTGAGCATAAATACTATTGTACTGCATCAGTGTTGCTACGGATTCAGACGATACATCAGGATTGCCCATAAACCAATTTCCTAGATTTGATAGCCAATTACTATCGGCACTACTTCCAGTTGTCGTAAGTTTTGCAAGAATTCCAGAGATATAATGAGCAAAAGTAGAAGACAAGAACCATACACCCATCATAAACGCTACCATTTTTTTAGGAGATAATTCAGTCACTTTAGATAAACCAATAGGAGATATAAATAACTCTCCAGTTGTAATTAGAAAGTATCCAAGGAAAACAAATAAAAATGGCACTTTTCCATTGTCGCCAATAAAATGTGCAGTAGCTGCAAAAATTAAAAATCCTAGTCCAAGTTGGAAAATACCTAAAGCAAATTTAATAGGAGTATTTGGATTTTTGTTCATAGCACCTAATTTAGTCCACAGAAGACTAAATGGTATAGCTAGTAGTACAATGTAAAAAGGATTAATTGCATTGGTTTGCGAAGCAGTCATTCCCACCAAGTTAACACACTTGTCAATCCATACGGTTACTGAACTTCCAGCTTGTTCGAAACAAGCCCAAAAAATAGTTAAAAATACAGATAGAATAAGTATTGCAATTAGTCTGTCACCACTTACTTTATCGTTTTGTTTTACTTTATAATCGTAAATAATATAACCAAGATATATGAGTACAACAGCACCTACTACTGATAGAACATCACCTAAAACTGAGGATTGTGTGTCTAGAACGATTAAATATGCAAAAACAGGAACAGCCACAAAACCAAGTATATAGATTAAGTTCGCTACTGATATTCCAGATATTTTTTTGTTTATGTATTCTTTGGGTTGAAGTCCTTTATCGCCCAAGACATTACTGCTAATACCTTTCCAGAAAACAACTAAACCAGCTAACATTCCGATACCAGCAGCTCCAAACCCATAATGCCAACCATAAACCTCACCGAGATAACCACAGAATAATGGAGCAATCATTGCACCTAGATTTATCCCCATATAAAAAATTGTAAATCCACCATCTCTTTTGATGTCACCTTCTTCATACAAAGAGCCTACTAGTGTAGAAATATTAGGCTTAAAAAAACCATTACCCATAATAAGTAAACCTAAAGCTCCGTAAAAGAAAAAATCGGTAGGAAATGCCATAAAGAAATGACCTAATGCCATTAATACTCCACCATAAAGAATAGATTTTCGATAGCCTATAAATTTGTCTGCTAGATAGCCGCCAATCAATGGTGTTAAATAAACTAATGCTCCGTAAGCGGCGTAAATACCATAAGCTACTTCTTCATTGTTTTCAAGATGAGAGTAATAATCTTTAATAAGATAAAGGGTTAATAATGCTCGCATTCCGTAGAATGAAAACCTTTCCCACATTTCAGCAAAAAATAAATAAAATAATCCTTTGGGATGTCCTTTCTTGTCTAAGTATGTTTTAGCAATTAGTAGAATAATTATTGTAAAAACAACGTATGAAATAATCTGAAGCATAGTTTAGTATTTTTTTAAATTAATTGGTCGAATATACTAATTTATTGACTTATAAATTCTCTAAAATATACTCGGTCATCAACTTATATAAATGTAATCTAGTATTCCCGCCATAAATTCCATGATTTTTATCTGGATAAACGAACAAATCAAATTGCTTATTGGCTTTAACGAGTGCAGAAACCATTTCGTAGGTGTTTTGAACATGAACATTATCGTCAGCAGTTCCGTGAATAAGTAAATAATTACCTTTGAGACTATCAACGTGATTGATAGGAGAATTATCATCATAGCCCGAGGCGTTTTCTTGTGGAGTACGCATATATCTTTCAGTATATATATTGTCGTAATATCGCCAATTTGTTACTGGCGCAACAGCAATAGCTGTTTTGAACACATCAGCACCTTTAGTAATGGCTAATGAAGACATATAGCCTCCATAACTCCACCCTTGTATACCAATTCTGTTTTTATCAACATAGGGTAGTTTAGCTAAATATCTATTGGCTTCTATTTGGTCTATGGTTTCGTATTTACCTAATTGAAGATAGGTCATCTTTTTGAATTCAGCACCTCTACCTCCAGTACCTCGATTATCTACACATGCTACTATATATCCTTTTTGTGCTAGGTGTTGATACCAAAAGTAATTAAACCAACCCCATGAGTTAACCACTTGTTGAGATCCAGGCCCTCCATACAAAAACATAAAAACGGGATATCGTTTATTGGGGTCAAAGTCTGATGGTTTAATCATCCATCCATTAAGATTTACATCTTCAGATGTAGTAAATGAAAAGAACTCCTTTTTTGTCAAATCAAACTCTTCCATTTTAGTAGATAAGTCTGCATTATCTTCCAATACTCTTATTTCTTTTCCAGTATCGTTATGAAGGCTAATGTAAGGTGGAGTGTCAGCAGTAGAGTAGGTGTTGGAATAGTATTTCATACCATTACTGAATTTACTTGAATGTGTTCCTAAATCTTCTGACATTTTGGTTTTATCACTTCCGTCTAAGTTAATGCAATATAGACTTTTATTAATGGCACCTTCTTCGTTTGAGGTGTAAAAAACTTTGTTATCATCTTGGTTCATACCATGATATTTGGTAACCTCCCAATTGCCAGTAGTGACTTGCTGACTTTGCCCATTTTCTAGATTTACTAAATATATATGGTTGAAGCCACTTTTTTCTGAAGTCCAAATTAGATTTTGCCCGTCATCGGTGAAGGTAGTGTTGTCGTGAACTTCGATATAATATTTGTCTTTTTCCGAAAATAGAATTTCAGATGAAGAATTTGTGGTATTGTAAAGAATAAAGTCTAACTCATTTTGATGTCTGTTCATTGCAAGGACATAAAGCAAGTCGTTGGACTTAGTCCAATTCATTCTTGGTATATACTCATAAGATTTATTTAGAGAAATCATTGTGATTTCTCTATCATCAAAATTATAAATATGTATGCTTAATTTTGAATTGTCCTCTCCAGCTTTAGGATATTTGAATTGGTATTGACTAGGGTAAAGTTCAGTATTGAACATATCCATAGAAAATTCTTTAACTTCACGTTCGTCGAATTTATAAAAGGCTATTTTTTTTCCGTCAGGTGACCAAAAGAAAGCTTGTGTTAAACCAAACTCTTCTTCATAAACCCAGTCGGTGGCTCCATTGATAATTTGGTTTAGCTCTCCATCCGTAGTTATCTGAATAGTCTTAGAATTGTATAAATCTTTAACAAAAAGGTTATTTGAATTGACATAAGCTACTTTGTCTCCAGATGGTGAGAAGTCAGCATACATTACTTTATCATCACTTAACTTTTCTAGTTTTTTAGTTTTCAAGTTGTAGATGTGGTAAATTGATTTTGAACTGTATCGATAAATTTTTTCAGTTTCATTGGCGAAAAGAACTTTCTTTTCATCCTTTGAAAAAGTGTAGTTATTGATATCGATTTCTACATTTTTAGAATTAACAAGTGTGCGAATCTTCTGACCCGTACGAAAACTATACTTATTGATTTGTGAGTTATCTTCCTTTTTATCTAATTTACTATAGTAGTTTCCATCTTGCATGGAGTTGAAACCACTTACTGATTTGGGATAGAAATCGTAGGTTTTCCAAATATTTTCAAGTGTTACCTCTTTTTTCTGAGCCATCAAAACGATGGGGAACATTAATACTAGATATATCTTTCTCATCTATTTTTTATGTTTTTAGTATGGCGAATTTACTTAATTTTGCTAGAATTATGGAAACAGGATTTAAGAAGGTAAGCGCAGAAGATTTGGATTTTTTTAATTCTTTTTTAGACGAAAAAGAAATCTTTTCTGATGATGAAAGTATTAGTGATTATTCTCACGACGAGACTGAAGATTTAAAGTTTTTCCCCGAAATTGTTTTAAAACCAAGTCATACGGAAGATATTTCTATGATAATGAGGTATTGCAATGAACAAAATATACCTGTAACTCCATGTGGTGCTAGAACAGGTTTAAGTGGAGGCTCACTACCTGTTTGTGGTGGTGTAGCTATGAGTATGGAGCGTTTTAATAATATAATAGAAATTGACGAGCGTAACTTACAAGCCACTGTTGAGCCAGGTGTAATCAATCAAGTTTTTAAAGATGCTGTACAAGCTAAAGGGTTATTTTATCCTCCTGATCCAGCAAGTAAGGGTAGTAGTTTTCTTGGAGGTAATTTAGCTGAAAATTCTGGTGGTCCTAAGGCCCTTAAGTATGGGGTGACTAAAGATTATGTTTTAAACCTAGAAGTGGTATTGCCTTCTGGAGATATCATTTGGACAGGAGCTAATGTATTGAAAAATTCCACAGGTTATAATTTAACTCAGCTAATGGTCGGTAGTGAAGGAACCTTAGGCGTAATTACAAAAATTGTTTTCAAGCTTATTCCTTACCCATCACACGACCTAACACTTTTAGTACCGTTTCGTTCAGCAGAAAAGGCTTGTGAGGCTGTTTCTGCTGTTTTTAGAGCAGGTATTACACCCTCGGCACTTGAATTTATGGAAAGAGATGCTATCGATTGGACTCTGAAATTTACAGATATGAATGTGCCAATCAACGAAGATATTCAAGCTCATTTGTTGGTTGAGGTCGATGGCAATGATATGGATATGCTTTTTAAAGATTGTGAAAAAATTACAGAAGTGATGGAGCAATACGACTGTGACGAAATCTTATTTGCTGATTCTTCATTACAAAAGGAGCAGTTATGGAAAATGAGAAGAGCAGTAGGAGAAGCTGTAAAGAGTAATAGTGTTTACAAAGAAGAAGATACGGTCGTTCCTAGAGCAGAATTACCTCAGTTATTAAAAGGGGTTAAGTCTATTGGCAAAAAGCATGGGTTTAAATCTGTATGCTATGGACATGCTGGTGATGGCAATTTACATATCAATATCATTAAAGGTGATATGAGTGACAAAGCTTGGAACGAAGATTTGTCAAAAGGCATCAGAGAAATTTTTGAATTAACAGTTAGTCTTGGTGGCACGATTAGTGGTGAACACGGTATAGGGTTAGTTCAAAAAGGGTATATGGATATTGCATTTTCTGAAGAAAATATTGCCATTCAAAAAGGGATAAAATCCATATTTGACCCTAAAGGTATTCTTAATCCTAAAAAAGTGTTTGTTTAGATTAGTCTAAAATCACTTTCTTTACTGTTTTGCCTTTTTTACCTATTAATTCAACAAGATAAATCCCAGAACTTAAATCGCTTAAGTCAAACTTTTCAAATAGAATGCCATTAGTGTAATCAACTTTTCTTTGTTCAATAAGCCTACCTTGTAAGTCAACTACTTCTATTCGCTGAATATCATTGTTTAAAGACTGATGTTGAATGATAAATTCGCCTGTAGTAGGGTTAGGATAGAGTGTAGTATTTGCTAGGAATTCTTCTAAGGAAGCACAATCAACAACTTTTAAGATAACAGAGTCATTTGAGTAACAGCCATTTTCATCTTGAGCTAATACGGAAATAATATTATCACCTAAACTCGATGCTGTGCCAGTGTAAAGTAAAGCGGAAAAACTTTCATTCCATACTGCACTAGAGAATGTCGAAGCGATATTAAATGAGAATTCAGAACCTTTACATACAATAAGAGAATCCATTTCTGTTTGAATATCTACTTGAATTGGCTCTATGGAGTTAATTTCAATTTCATCGTTTAGCTCACAACCATTAGCATCTGTTGCAATTACAGAATATATACCACTACTACTTATAGATATAACGTTAGTACTTTCTTCTGTGTTCCAAGTGTATGAGTCTAAGCCAGATAAACATTGTAAAAATATAAAGCCGCCTTCACACAAGACTTCATTAGAATTTATGTCGAAAGATTGTATTGATGGAATATTTATACTTTCTGTGGCTACACAGCCAGCAGAATCATAAGCACTTACACTATATTCACCACTTTCATAAACCGTTAAATTCGTATTAGAAGATTGATTGCCCCATTCGAAAGATGTGAAATTGCCTGAGGCAATAAGTGTAATGCTATCATATGGGCATTCGTTTGTGTTTATTGTCAAGACCTCATCACTGCCTATTTTTGCTTCAACAGCCACACTAGGACTAGAGCAAATTTCTTTAACTCTCCAGTTATAGAAATAATAATAATAATCTGTTAAAGTTTCGTTACCCCAATATGAACTTGTGATGCTTAGGGTATTGTCATAATTATAAGGGAAATAAAGAGGGATAGCATTACTTGTTCTTTTCAACTGTGGATTTTCTCCTCCAAAATTAGCAATACTAACAGCATTATCTGTCGCCAATTTATAGTTAAAACCTGGATTGATCATAAAGTCGAGAACTATTGTGTGAGGATTGTCATCAGCAACAGGCACATTTTCAGTATGTTCTAAAAGTACATTGTCGTTTTCATCAAGTAGTACTATTTTTCTTTCTCCCGCTTGGTTAGTGAAAACATCGACTGACTCAAGAATAAAACTTTCGTAGGCATTAAAAACCAAAGAGCCTACACTTGATGCTGAGCCACTGTATTCATTATTCCCTTCGTGTTCAGAAGGCCCTACATTTCCAGAGTTTAGAACTTCTGAAGTAGAAACATAAAATACTGTTGTAGAGTTAAGAATATCTGAAGTGTAATTTTCACCACTAGCCAGTAAATTACCATTTAATGGACTATCGTACCAATTAATTTCTGCATTGGGGTTGCTAGACGTTGCTGTTAGTTCCAATGAAGAAGGAGTGCAGCTTTCACTATCTAAAGCAATTGGCATATCCAATACATCAATAGTTATATTTTGATAAATAGTATCCGTTCCTAAACTATTGTTAGCAACAAGTTTAACTTCGTATGTTCCATCGTATTGGTATTGATGAGTGCTATTTTCTTGGTTAGAAGTATTATTATCTCCAAAAACCCATTCAACAGAGCTAGAGTTAGAAGAAGTATTATTAAACGATACCAAGCCAGAGCATTCATCAAGGATAGTATAATTAAAGGATGCTATAGGGGGAACAATAGATGGTAAATTAGTAGCCCAAACACCTCTGCCATAAGTTCCAGCAAATAAACTGTTACTATTGATATGATATTCTAATTCGGTAACAATTACATTGGGTAAGCCTTGATTAAAATACTCCCAATTTGTCATTGAGCTGTCTCTATAGAAAACACCAATATCAGTTCCTGCAAATAGTGTTTCGTTAGGGGGGTAAAACAAAATACAATTAGCTGGTAGGTTAGGTAAGTCATCAGAAATATTAGTCCAGTTTGTTCCTCCATCACTAGAATAAAACACTTTGTTTCCGTTGGAATAACCTGAGAATGTTATCCATACTCTATTTTCATCGGAAGGGTGAATTGCAATATCAGTGACGGTATTATTCGGTAAACTTGAACTTATATTAGTCCAATTTTGACCTCCATCAATAGTTTTATAAATTTCTTCTGTTTCTGAAATGTATATGACATCTGAATTTGTCGATAGAGCAATGACGTCAATATTTCCTGAATTATTAAAAGTGCCAGAAATCATTTCCCAATTAGAGCCATAATCTAGACTCTCATAAACGTTGTCATAGCCAATTACAATTCTGCTTGGGTTATTTTGATCAATTTCATAAGGTGTTATCCAAGCGCCATCTGTATCAGGTGCTATATCGTCCCAATTTTGACCTCCGTTTGTTGAAATTGAAATAGCACCATAGTAAACCTCTGAGTACATAATTAATGGGTCAGTGGGGTCAATAGCGCACTCCATTCCGTCACCACCTCTAACAGCATCCCAATCATTTTCGCTATTGCATCTTAAGGTACCGTTATCTTGTGTGCCTCCTAATAACAAACCGTAATTGGTTTGTGATATTCCTATTTTATAGAATTGAGTAATCTGTAAATCATCACTAATATCTGTCCAGAATATCCCATTGTCTTCTGTTTTGTAAAGCCCACCATCATTTCCAGAGTAGAGTATGCCATTTGTAGGATTATATTTCAGTATATGTTGGTCAGCGTGAACATATTCAGTGCCATCAGCACCATACCAATGACTGCTTATGTTGAAATCAACACCGCCATTGGTAGACTTCCAAATGTTAATGCCACCTGTAAAAACAATATCTTCATTAGTAGGAGATACGGCAAGTGCTAAATCGTATGTGCCTTGTCCATCTGCTCCAGAGCCATCAACTTCCCAGCTTAAAATATTAGGGCTGTTAGATTGTAATGTGAAATTATAACCCCCATCTGTAGATTTATAAAGACCACCAAATCCACCACCACCAGCACTGTAAAGAATGTAAACAACATTAGGGTTGGCAGGTGTTACAGCAACAACAGCTCTAGTATTTCCTGAATTTGGAAGTCCAGAATCATTAGTAGCATTGCTCCATGTCACTCCATTGTCAAAGGAACGGTAGTATTTACTTGTCCCGGTTGTAACAGCATATATATGATTGGTGTTTGTTGGGTTAAATTCCATAGAAATTAAGTTTGGACCTTGAAGAACAAGTTCCCAATTTTGACCGCCATCAGTGGAGCGAAAAGTTTCACCATATCCAGACTTTCTAGTAGAGACGATTAAAATATTTGTGTTGTTAGGATTTATAAGAATGCGATTACCTCTGTAAGCACTATTGATATTAAATGATAGTCCTGTAGAATTCCAACTCTCACCTCCATCTGTTGATTTCATCAGACCATAAGCATAGGTGTCATCAGCATCTCTGTCGCCAGTGATAATATACATTATGTCAGTATTTGTGGGGTCAATAGCAATATCAGAGACACCTAAATTAGGTAATAAATCAGTATTAGATGTCCAATTTTGACCACCATCTATAGATTTCCATAAGCCACCAGAAGGTGAGCCTACCCAGAGTATATTATCGTTATTTGGATCGAAAGTCACATTATTAATCCTTCCAACACCTCTTTTTCTTCCATTATTTTGTAAGGGTACCTGAGTAGGGCCAAAAGCCTGCCAATTGGCTTCGAAAGGAGTTTGAGAAGTACTTTTCGGCTGATTTATTAGCTTATTATATTCAATATATAATTGTTCGTATGGAAAAAAGCCTGAAGGATATACTCTAGGCTCCATAAAAGCCTCTCTTCTTTTAAATGGTTTCCAGCCTTTGCCTTTGCCTATGGTTTTATTTTCCCAATAATTTTCGAAAGCTTCTTGTATTTCGTACAATGATTTTTCTTCATTGTGAATGTCTTGCGCCCAATTTTTTTGAGCGAAAGTGTAAGTTATTGCTAAAAGAAAAAATAATGAAAAACAAAATGACTTGTACATATAAAAAGATAAATAAAATGAGGTACAAATTTCGGCAATTAATTTGTCTTAAAAAACCAAATAAAAAAAAACCTTACTCATTAAGAGTAAGGTTGTATCATATATGGGTGTTTTTTTAATCTCTGTTGCCCAAGTAAAGCATAATGTAATATGCCAACTGTGTGAGAGAAGCTAAAGCAGCTACCATATAAGTTCCTGCGGCCCATTTCAGAGCATCGACAGCAAGTGGGTGATTTTGTTGATTGGTAATATTTTTTCTGTTTAGCCAAACCAATGCTCTATTACTTGCGTCAAACTCTACCGGTAAAGTAACTAGTGTAAATAAGGTTATTGCCGATTGAAAAATGATGACTACTAATAAGGCAGTATCTATACCAAACCAGCCTAAAAAACCAGCACCTAAAAACATCATAATGAAAATAAAATTTAACATTTTACTACTGAAAGCTACTGCAGGCACCATAGCAGAGCGCATTTGTAGCCAAGAGTAAGCTGTTGCATGCTGTACTGCATGACCACATTCGTGAGCAGCTACAGCTGCAGAAGCTACACTGCATTTGTTATAAACATCAGGACTTAGATTAACTGTTTTATCTGCTGGGTTATAGTGGTCTGTTAGTCTTCCAGGAACTGAAACCACTTTTACATCTCTAATACCGTGGTCTGCTAACATTTTCTCAGCTACATCTTTACCTGTCATACCATTAGATAGAGGAACTAATGAGTACTTTTTGAATTTATTTTTAAGTCGGCTACTAACAATACCGCCAACAATCATAAAAAATATAATAATTAACCAAATCATAAATCTTGTTTTAAATAAGAGTACAAATTTAAGAAATAAGTCATAAATGAGAGCAAAAAAAAAGTGTATCAATTACGATACACTTTATTAAATTTAGTTGTTTGCTTAGAACCTGTAAGCTAAACCTAATTTAAATGAACCATTTCTTTCATCAGAATCATCAGCTTCCAAATCAATAGTATAGTTAGGCTCTACGTAAAAGCTACCAAACGCTGCAAAGCTATATCCTGCACCTAAACGAAGGTTGTCAGAAAAGTCTTCAGTTGAAGTATTTGCTGTAAGATAGATTGATTCATTCCAGTTGTAACGAACAAATAATCTAAAATCTTCATCATCATGGTCAGCATGTTCAGCTTCAGTTTCACCTTCATGAACACCCTCACCCATGATAATTGCACCAACAGTCCAAGTATCATTTAATGTGTAACCAAATCCAAAATTAGTAGTCTCTGTAATGTTTTCAGCATCAAAGTCTTCAAGATCTAAATCAGCTGTTACCATAAATTGAGCAGAAGCTATCAAACTTGAAAATACAACTGCGGCTGTCAAAAGCATTTTTTTCATAATGTATAATTTTAAATAGATTAATATTCTGCAAATATCTTATAAATCTTATCATCTCACAATACTTTTTTGCAAAAATTTATTTTAAATATCTATTAACTTAATTATTTACAAGAGTAATTTTTCAGATATTTGCTTGATTTTAAGATTGTAACAATGAATAATAAAGCTAGTATTCCTAAGGGCACCAGAGACTTTTCTCCTCTAATGATGAGAAAAAGAAACTATGTGTTCCAAAAGATGAAAACAACTTTTGGTGTTTTCGGTTTTGAACAAATCGAAACTCCTTCTATGGAAAACCTAGAAACTTTAACTGGTAAATATGGGGAAGAAGGTGATCAGTTGATTTTTAAGATATTAAAATCTGGTGATTTCCTATCTAAAGCTCTAATTGATAAGTCAACGACTTCTAAATCTTTAACTCCACAAATCTCAGACAAAGCACTCAGATATGATTTAACTGTGCCATTTGCTAGATATGTTGCTCAAAATAGAAACGATATAGCCTTTCCTTTTAGAAGGTTTCAGATGCAAAATGTGTGGAGAGCCGACCGTCCTCAAAAGGGCAGGTTTAGAGAGTTTTATCAATGCGATGCAGATATCATAGGCACTACTTCTCTTATAGCTGAAATCGAATTAGTTCAACTGTACGACGAAGTATTTGAATCCTTAGGACTAAAAAATATATCCATTAAAATAAATAATAGAAAAATTCTTAGTGGCATAGCCCAAGTTGTTGGGGAGGAAGATAAAATTATTGATATAACAGTTGCATTAGATAAACTTGATAAAATAGGAGAAGCTAAGGCTAAAGAAGAAATGTACGAAAAAGGGATTTCTAAAGACACTATAGCTAAAATGGATATTCTTTTCAATCTTAAAGGTACTAATTCATCTAAGTTAATTAGTCTTAAAGATTTTCTAAAAGACTCTGATATTGGGCTAGAAGGTATATATGAACTAAGTCAAGTCGTAAATCAGCTTGAAGAGATACAACTTAAATGTGCAACTTTGGATATAGATGTAACATTAGCCAGAGGATTGAACTATTATACAGGAGCAATTTTTGAAGTTGAAGCTAAAGATGTTAGCATAGGAAGTATAGGTGGTGGTGGCAGATACGATGATTTGACTGGTATTTTTGGTTTTGAAAATATGTCTGGTGTTGGCATCTCTTTTGGCTTTGATAGAATCTGTATTGTTCTAGAGGCGTTAGATTTGTTCCCTAAGTTTACTGAAAAGGGCACTCAAGTTTTATTCGTAAATTTTGGTAAAGACGAAGCGAATTACTGTTTAAATCTTTTAAAGAAGTTGAGGTCAGAAGGAATCAAATCAGAGATTTATCCAAGTGCAACAAAGATGAAAAAACAAATGCAATACGCAGATAGAAAAAACGTTGAGTATGTGTTGCTTGTTGGTGAAAATGAAATGAGAACCAATACAATAACTGTCAAAAATATGATTGATGGTTCACAAAAAAATGTGACCTTTGAACAATTATTACTAACAATTTAATAAACTTACTAATATGAAAAATTTTTTCGCTTTATCCATTGTGTTGATTCTTATGGCATCTTGTCAGCCTCAAAATGATGCCCCAACTATTAACTCATTTACTATTGTAAACACCAACATTCAAAAAGCAGATGGTGCTGTTTTAGAGTTTATCTATGAATTTTCTGATGATAATGGTTTGAATCAATTTAGAGCTTCTGTTCTTGATAATTTTGTAGATGCAAGATTACAATCAGCTCCTTGGAATTACGAGAAGGACTATAATCTAAGCGGAACCTCTGTAATAGAGACTCTTCAAATAGCTTTACCATATCCAGATTTAGAACCTGGTAGATACGAGCTTACAATTACTGTCCAAGATATTGATGGTAAGGAAACCCCTCAGAAAAACACTTTTTACGTTATTGAGTAATTAGTTTCTGCTTAGCCTTTATATATGAAAGCAGATATTTTAACCATTGGTGATGAGATATTGATTGGTCAAACCATTGATACTAACTCGGCGTGGATGGGGGATTTTTTGGAAAGAAATGGAGTACATGTTGTAGAAATAAGTACCATTTCTGATAAAAAAGACCACATTATCTCTTCACTTTCTCAATCTCTCGAACGTTCAGACATAGTTTTGATTACAGGTGGTTTAGGTCCTACTAAAGACGATGTCACAAAGCAAACACTTTGTGAATATTTCGACGATGAATTGATTCTAAGTCAATCCGTTTTAGATGACATTAAAGAATATTTTGAGTTGAGAAAAAGAACTGTAAATAAGTTTACAGAATCACAAGCTTTTGTGCCATCTAAATGTAAGGTCATAAGAAACAGAAAAGGAACAGCACCAGGAATGTGGTTTGAACATAATGGTAAAATAGTTGTTTCAATGCCCGGTGTTCCTTATGAGATGAAGTCCATGATGAAATTAGTCCTTCATAAACTCAAGGAACAATTTAATCTTTTGGAAATTGTACATAAAACAGTTTATATTAGAGGAATTATTGAGTCTCATTTAGCAGAACTAATTGTTGACTGGGAGAATGATTTGCCTCAAGAAATAAAATTGGCTTATTTGCCTTCTGCCAGTTGTTTGATGTTACGATTTACGGCTAGAGGGTCAGACAGACAGTATTTAGAAAATCTGATAGATAAAAATATCAGTACTCTAAAATCTTTAATAGGTACTTATTTTTCAAAATATCAAATGCGATTGAATGAAGAAGTCGTAGGGCAAATAATGAAAGATACCAATTCTACACTTTCAGCTGCTGAAAGTTGTACTGGTGGTAATATTGCTAAGATGATTACTTCTGTTTCAGGCAGTTCTTCCTATTTCAATGGCTCTGTGGTAGCTTATTCCAAAGCTATTAAAGAAGATATTCTTGGTGTAAAAGCTGAAACAATTTCTAAATATGGAGTTGTTAGCGAAGAAGTTGTTCGTGAAATGGTACAATGTTCTCAGAGATTATTCAATAGTGATTTTGCGATATCTACCTCAGGATTAGCAGAATTGAACGATAGTGAGAGTGTAAAAGGAGGTACAATTTGTATAGCAGTTGCCACACCTTTAAATGTATATTCTCAGACTGTAGCATACAATACTGATAGAGATACAAATATCATTAGAGCGTCAAATGCAGCGCTCAATTTTTTGATTAGTGTAGCAGAAAAATAAAAGGGTAGTTTTTTTAATAAATAAGTTTATATTTGCAACCCAAAATAATTAAACAATATAGAGATGGCAAGAATTTGCGACATAACGGGCAAAAAAGTAATGGTTGGAAACAATGTTTCTCACTCTAACAGAAAGACTAAGAGAAAGTTTTATCCAAACTTACAGACAAAAAAGTTTTTTATTCCAGAATCTGGTGAGTGGGTTACTTTAAAGGTTTCTGCTAGCGCCTTAAGAACTATCGATAAAAACGGTATTACTTCTGTATTGAAAAAAGCATTAGAAAACGATAACATATTGTTGTAAATAACACTATCGTTCAGATTTAAAATAAAGTTGTTACTTTTGGTAACAACTTTTTTTTTAACCCAACATTCAACATTTATGAAATTTAGCTTTAAAATTTTAGCAATTTGTATATTAACTTCTATAGTAATTGCTTCTTGTAAAAAAGAAGATGATAACATCAATAATGATGTTAATCCAAGTGGAGGAGGTGATAATGTTGAAACTGTTTTTGGCTGTATGGTAGATACGGCTTGTAACTATAACATTTTAGCCAATGTCGATAACGAATCGTGCGACTACTCTTGTTATGGATGTACGGATGAGTTAGCTTTCAATTTTGACTCTGAGGCAACTATTGATGACGGAAGTTGTGTATATGCATCTCAATTAATGGTAAATAATTGGTCGGTTGAGTCTAATTGTGACGGTTTTATAATGTCTCCACTTATAGATGTTGGTGCTAGTGAAATTACTATTGAAGAAGGTGAAAATGGAGGCGATTTAGTAGTAGATTTTGGTATATTTACTTTAGAAGGTACTATTGATAATGATGGCAACATTTCTGTTAGTGGTGAAGACCCAACAGGATTGACTCAAATATCAGGAACAGGTTTTCTGCAATCAGAAACTACAGCCATAATTAATATTACGGCTTCTGTTACTCTTTTAACAGAAAATTGTACCTTAACGCTTACTCTTATCGAATAAACTTGATATTGAAAGACTATGAAAAAACTCATTTTATTATCTATTTTATTTCAATCCTTATTTTCCTATTCACAAGAATTTGGTAGAAAAGATAGTCTCAGAGGTTATCTATCTCCAGAAAGGGCATGTTATGATGTTAGTTATTATCATCTAAAAATCTCTGTTGATCCTAAAGAAAAATTCATTAAAGGTTATTCTGAAATACATTTTGAGGCTCAGTCTGATTTTGAACTTCTTCAAATTGATTTATTTGATAACATGAAAATTTCTGAAATTCAGTTTGAAGGCAGAGCTCAAGAATATAATAGAGAATTTAACGCTGTTTTCGTGAATTTTGATAGGCTTGTAAAAAGCGGCGAAAAGACCTTCATAAGGGTGTATTATGCTGGTAATCCTAGAGTAGCCATCAATCCACCTTGGGACGGTGGTTTTTCATGGGAAAAAGACGCTAATGGAAATGATTGGGTGGGCGTATCTTGTCAAGGTTTGGGAGCTAGCTCTTGGTGGCCCAATAAAGACCATCAATCGGATGAGCCAGATAGTATGCTTATTAGCTGTCAAGTTCCACCAGGTTTGCAATGCATTTCAAACGGCAATATGCGTTTTCATGATTTACGCAAGTCTACAAAGTTATACAACACATACCATTGGTTTGTATCCTATCCAATCAACAATTATGATGTAACTCTAAATATTGGTGATTATGCTCATTTTGGGGACAAGTTTATAAGTGGTAATGACACACTAGATTTAGATTACTACGTACTGCCTTATAACCTTGAGAAAGCCCAAGAACAATTTGAGGTTGTTAAGCCTATGCTTGATTGTTTTGAAAAATATTTGGGGCCATACCCTTTTTGGAATGATGGTTTTGCTTTAGTAGAAACACCGTATTTAGGCATGGAACATCAGAGTGCTATTGCTTATGGTAATAAGTTTAGACTAGGTTATTTGGGTAATACACGTTTTACGGCTGGTTTGGGTTTTGACTTTATCATTGTTCACGAAAGTGCTCACGAGTGGTGGGGCAATAGTATTACGGCAAATGATATTTCTGATATGTGGATACAGGAGACGTTTTGTACTTATTCTGAAGTTTTATTTGTGGAATGTACCTATGGTTACGATGCTATGATAGAATATGTGAAAAATCAGATGTCAATGGCTCAAAATAGACGTGCAATAGTAGGAACCCCTAATGTGCATTATAAGGGTAGTGCTGATATGTATGCTAAGGGTAGTGCTTTTATACACACTTTGAGAAGTGTTGTTGATAACGATAGCTTGTGGTTTGATTTATTTAAATCGATGACTAATCATTTTAAACACCAAACTGTAGATGGTAGAGAAGTTCTAGATTATATTAACAAAAAAAGTGATCGTAATTTTGATAAATTATATGAGCAGTATTTATACACACCAAAATTACCTCAATTTGAATATGAATTATGTGGTTGGGGTAAGCGAAAAACCTTAAAATACAGGTGGAACGCTATTGATGGCTTTGATATGCCTTTAAAAGTGACTTTAGAAAACGGTGTGTTTGATTGGATTTATCCTGAAAGTGATTGGAAAGAGTTGGATTTATCCATTTGGAAGAAGGATTTTCAGATAGCTAATCATTTATTTATGATAGATGTTAAAAAGCTTCAATAGTATTTGTAGATAACAATAGTTTAATTAAATTTGCAACCCAATAATTTTTAAGCAAATGGCTAAGAAAGGAAATAGAGTTCAAGTGATATTAGAATGTACAGAGCATAAAGCATCTGGTCAGCCAGGTACCTCTCGTTACGTTACTACTAAGAACAAAAAGAATACACCAGATAGAATGGAATTGAAAAAATTCAATCCTATTTTAAAGAAAATGACGGTGCATAAAGAAATTAAGTAAGCAATTAAAAGCTGATATATTATGGCAAAGAAGGCAGTAGCATCTTTACAGAAAAGAGGAGCAAAAGATTTTACAAAAGTAATTAAGATGACTAAGTCTGAGAAGACGGGTTCTTATGGTTTCAAATCAGAAATCGTTCCTAAGGATAAAGTGAACGAATATTTGGCTAAAAAGTAAGCCTTAACTTTATAATTTAACAGATTTGAGCTTCTTGAAAAAGGAGCTTTTTCTGTTTAGAAACACATCATTAACTATGGGAATATTTGGTTTTTTTTCAAAAGATAAAAAAGACAAGCTAGACAAAGGTTTAGAAAAGACTAAAGAAAATGTTTTCGGAAAACTTTCTCGTGCGGTTGCGGGAAAGTCTAAAGTTGATGAAGATGCTCTAGATGATATTGAAGAAGCCTTAATTACCTCCGATATTGGTGTTGAAACGACTCTAAAAATTATTGAAAGACTAGAAGAAAGGGTAGCTAAGGACAAATACCTTGATGCTAAAGAGTTGAATGCATTCCTTAAAGAGGAAATGAGTCTTTTACTTGAAGAAAGTAATAATTCGGATGAGGTAGAATTTACAGTTCCTCAAACTGACGGGCCATATGTCATTATGGTGGTAGGAGTGAACGGAGTGGGTAAAACTACTACCATTGGAAAATTAGCTCATCAATTCAAACAAGCTGGTAAAAAGGTAGTACTTGGAGCGGCAGATACTTTTAGAGCAGCAGCTGTTGACCAATTGGTTATTTGGTCTGAAAGAGTAGGAGTAGATATCGTAAAACAAGAGATGGGCTCTGACCCTGCATCAGTAGCTTTTGATACTGTTCAGTCGGCTAAAAATAAAGGAGCTGATGTAGTCATTATAGATACGGCAGGTCGTTTACACAACAAAGTCAATCTTATGAATGAGCTGACCAAGATTAGAAACGTTATGTCTAAAGTCATTCCTGATGCTCCTCACGATGTTATGTTAGTTTTAGATGCTTCTACTGGGCAAAATGCTATAGAACAAGCCAAGCAGTTTACTCTAGCAACAAAAGTAGATTCTTTGACTCTTAGTAAATTAGATGGCACAGCCAAAGGTGGCGTAGTCATTGGTATATCTGACCAATTCAAAATTCCTATTCGCTACATCGGTGTTGGTGAGGGAATTGAAGATTTACAAGTATTCAATAAGAAAGAGTTTGTAGATTCTTTATTCAATTAATATGAGGACAAAGTCGTTAAAGAATAATAAAATCAATGTTATAACTCTAGGGTGTTCTAAAAACATATACGATTCAGAAGTATTGATGGGGCAATTGAAAGCCAATGAGATCGATGTTGAGCACGAATCGGACAAAGATGATGCTAATGTTGTGGTTATCAATACCTGTGGCTTTATTGACAACGCCAAAGAAGAGTCTATTAACACTATTATTGAACAGGCAGAACGCAAGTCTGATGGTAAAATAGATAAGTTATTTGTTACTGGTTGTTTGTCCGAACGCTACAAGCCCGATTTAGAAAAGGAAATTCCTAATGTAGACGAATATTTTGGGACGACTGATTTACCTAAATTATTACAGGCATTAGGAGCAGATTATAAGCATGAGCTTATAGGTGAGCGTTTAACAACAACGCCTAAGCACTATGCTTTTTTAAAGATAGCAGAAGGTTGTGACCGTCCTTGTTCTTTTTGTGCCATTCCTTTGATGAGAGGTAAGCACAAGTCTAAGGCTATAGAGGATTTAGTTACAGAGGCTACAAAATTAGCTAAGGACGGCGTTAAAGAGCTTATTCTCATTGCTCAAGATTTGACTTATTACGGATTGGATTTGTACAAATCAAGACGTTTAGCTGATTTATTGAGGGCATTATCAGAAGTGGAAGGAATAGAGTGGATACGTTTGCACTACGCTTTCCCAACAGGTTTCCCAGAAGATGTCTTAGAAGTCATTAGAACCAACCATAAGGTGTGCAATTATATTGACATTCCTTTGCAACATATTAGTGACTCTGTATTGAAATCTATGCGTAGAGGCACTACTCATGAAAAAACCGATGCTTTGTTGCGCAAGTTCAGAAAAGAAGTTCCAGCAATAGCTATACGTACATCTTTAATTGTAGGTTATCCGGGTGAAACTGAAGAAGATTTTCAAGAGCTCAAACAATGGGTTAGCGATACGGCTTTTGACCGTTTGGGTGTATTTACATACTCACACGAAGAAAACACACATGCTCATTTGTTAGAAGATGATGTGCCAGAAGAAGTAAAACACCAAAGGGCCGAAGAGATAATGGAATTACAAAGCGATATCTCTTACCGTTTGAATCAAGAAAAAGTGGGGAAGACGTTCAAGGTCTTATTTGACAGAAAAGAAGGGGATTATTTCATCGGCAGAACAGAATTTGATTCTCCAGATGTAGATAATGAAGTTTTGGTAAAAGCCTCAGATGTTTACGTAAGAATGGGTGACTTTGCCCAAGTCAAAATCAACCACGCTGACCATTACGATTTGTATGGGGTTATTACTGAATAGTTACTTTAACTTTATGCTGGACTTAGGTGTAGGGCTTGTTTCGTTTATTACTCGAATTTCTTCTACTGCTATTTTTACTAAATAAAAATTAGTTTTTACTTACTTTTGTGCTAAGTGAGTTCTATTAAAATACCATATCGTAAAATTAACTTTTTAAGTCCTTTGGTACAAGACTATTTATCTGAAAGTGCCGAATTATCTTCTTTTTATGGCCGTTACAATACTATTGATAGCTTTCATAATCAGATGGAAGAAAAAAGCCAATTCCCTATTGATAGAATGACTTTAGTTGATGTTTTGAAAAAACAAAACCAAGCTATTGATTTATCGGATTTGACACAATCTAACATAGAGTCACTAGAATCTACAGACACTTTTACAATAACTACAGGCCATCAGTTGTGTATTTTTACAGGACCTTTGTATTTTCTATATAAAATCGTTTCTACTATTAATTTAAGTCTTGCTTTAAAGGAAAAATACCCTTCAAAACATTTTGTGCCTGTATTTTGGTTAGCTAGTGAAGATCACGATTTTGATGAGATTAATCATATCAATTTATTTAGCCAGACTATTCGATGGGATAGCAGTCAAGGAGGGGCAGTAGGTAGAAATAACTTATCTAACTTCTCAAGTGTTCTAGAAGATTTAAACTTACTTATGGGTAAGGGTCAAAATGCTGAGCGATTAAAAGCTATTTTTTATAAAGCCTATTCTTCAGCTAATCTAGCCCTAGCCACACGTGTTTTGATAAATGAATTGTTTAAAGACGATGGACTGGTTATCATTGATGGTGATGATGTTCACTTAAAAAAGTCCTTTGTGGATATTATGAAGAAAGACATACAAGACCATTCATTTTATCCTCTTATTGCTTCACAATCGGAAAAGCTCAGTGAAAATTACAAAGCACAGGCTTATGTTAGAGAGTGTAATTTTTTCCAATTAGAGCAGGGTAGTAGAAATAGGGTTTTAGACAGATTAGGTGCTAAAGAAATTGATTCCAACCCTGAGAAATTTAGTCCAAACGTATTATTACGTCCCTTGTATCAAGAGATGATACTGCCTAACCTAGCCTATATTGGAGGTGGTGCCGAATTGTCCTATTGGATGCAGTTGAAAACAGCTTTTAAGTCTGAACACATACCATTTCCTATTTTGGTTTTGAGAAATTCAGTCATCTTAACTACCCCATCTCTGATAGATAAAATAAATCACTTAGGTTTTTCATTTGAAGATTTCTTTGGTTCAGAATCTGATTTACACAAGAAATATGTTCAAAATCAAGCTAATATATCACTAGAAAGTCAAGTGGAGTCTTTGGGCGAAATATTTCATTCCATAAAGGATAAATTTAACGATAAGGCATATGAGCCTATGATAGATGCCGAACATCAAAGACAAAAGAAATCTCTAGAAAATTTAAGTAAAAAACTACACAAAGTAGAAAAGCAAAAGCATGAAGTAGCTTTATCTCAGATTTCTAAAATAAAAACAAGCTTTTTTCCAAACCGTATTTTACAAGAGCGTTACAATAACTTTATTCCATATTACCTAAAGTATGGTGATAACTTTATAAAAAAGTTGAAAGAAGAGCTTAATCCACTAGATACTAATTTTGTAGTTTTACCGCTTTAATAATTTATAAATGGCTCAAGAAAAAATTCTAATTCTAGATTTTGGTTCACAATATACTCAGCTCATTGCTAGGAGAGTAAGAGAATTAAACATCTATTGTGAAATACATCCATACAATAAAATTCCTGAATTGACTGATAATATTAAAGGTGTAATCCTTTCAGGAAGTCCTTTTTCTGTGCGTGATGAGCATGCACCTATCCCAAATTTAGATGGTATAAAAGGCGTACTTCCATTACTTGGAGTTTGTTATGGTGCACAACATTTAGCTAAGGACAGCGGGGGAGAAGTATTGCCCTCAAAAATTAGAGAATATGGTAGAGCTAATCTTTCTTTTGTCAATTCATCTAATCCGCTTTTGGAAGGTATTTCTGAAGGTTCACAAGTATGGATGAGTCATGGAGACACCATAATAACTTTGCCCAAAGGCTTTCAAATAATAACTTCAACTGAAGATGTGGAAGTAGCTGGTTACCAAATAACTAAAGAAAAAACATTTGCTATTCAGTTTCATCCTGAAGTCTATCATTCAACAGACGGAAAACAGTTGCTTTCAAATTTTTTAGTTAACATTTGTGAGTGTGCTCAAGACTGGAATGCAGACTCATTTGTACAACGAACAGTTGAAGATTTGAAAGCTAAATTGGGTAACGATAAAGTGGTTTTAGGATTGTCTGGAGGAGTGGATTCAACAGTTGCTGGTGTGCTATTACACAAGGCTATTGGCGCTAATTTATACTGCATATTTGTTGACAACGGTTTACTTCGCAAAAATGAATTCGAAAATGTATTGGAACAATACAGGGGTATGGGTCTAAATGTCAAAGGTGTTGATTCTAAAGAACGCTTTTATGAAGTTCTTGATGGCCTAAGTGACCCCGAAGCTAAACGAAAAGCTATTGGAAACAAGTTCATAGATATTTTTGATGATGAAGCACACCTAATTGAAGATGTTAAATGGTTAGCACAAGGCACAATCTATCCTGATGTCATAGAATCTGTATCTGCTACTGGAGGACCTTCAGCTACTATAAAATCACATCATAATGTAGGTGGGCTTCCAGATTTTATGAAGTTGAAAGTGGTTGAGCCCTTAAATACATTATTCAAAGATGAGGTAAGGAGAATAGGTCGATCCATGAATATTGATGAATCTCTTTTAGGAAGACACCCTTTTCCTGGTCCTGGTTTGGCTATTCGTATTCTAGGAGACGTAACAAAAGAGAAAGTTAGAATTTTACAAGAAGTTGATCATATTTTTATAACCTCACTAATTTCAGCAGGTCTATACGATAAGGTTTGGCAAGCTGGTGCTATCTTCTTACCTGTTCAATCGGTTGGGGTAATGGGTGATGAAAGAACCTATGAAAATGCAGTAGCTTTAAGGGCTGTAGAATCCACTGATGGAATGACTGCAGATTGGGTTCATTTGCCTTATGAGTTTTTAGCTAAAGTATCTAACGACATTATCAATAAAGTCAAAGGTATTAACAGAGTAGTTTACGATATTAGCTCTAAGCCACCAGCTACAATAGAATGGGAATAATAAAAAGAGATTTTGAAAGTTAAATTATTATGTCTAAGTCGGTAATTTGTATAGTTTTATTCAGTGTCTTTATCACTTTTTTTGCTGAAGCTCAGCAGGATACAATTATTGACAACAAACCTTATGCTATACATGTGGTACAGCCTAGAGAAACGCTGTACGGCATTTCGAGACAATACGATGCAGAGTTAAATGATTTGGTAATATCTAATCCAGCAGTAATTCAAGGTTTGCATGTTGGCTTTAAATTATTAGTTCCTTTACGTCATACTATAGTAAGACCTGTTGATAATAACACAATATCACAGTCAACAAAGTCTGTCACTTCGGATACTCTTTCCAAAAAAATCAAAAATGATTCGGATTTTCGGATTTCAACTCTTCCAAGCTATGAGCTAGATACTACAAAAATTAAAGTGGCTTTATTGTTGCCGTTTTATTTGGATTTTAACGATTCTCTAAAAGTTAATAATAACAACAAGAATCTTATTTATCCCAAGTCCAAAGTAGCCTTAGATTTTTATTTTGGCTTTCAACTAGCTATTGATAGTTTAACTGAATTGGGATACAACATTGACTTGATGGTATTAGATGTGCCAAACGACTCTGTTTTTGAATCCATACTTACCTCTAACGTATTATATGATAGGGAATATATTTTTGGGCCAATTTATATTAGGCAGTTTGAAGAATTAGCCAAATTTTATGGGTATGATACCGAAAAGAAACTCATTTCTCCTTTGTCTTATATGAGTGTAAAAAATAAGTATTTAAATATTTTTCAATCTGTTCCTTTGTCTTATGTTCAAATTGATGCTTTAATTGATTATCTTTTACATACCAATAATAGCGATGAATTAATATTACTTGGACAAGATAGAGAAGATGACCTTATTTCATATGCTAAAAAGAAATTGAGTTTGCAAATAATGAATAGGAGATGTCAAGTATTTACTTTTGATAAAAATCAATTGTCCGATAGGGATTTATTAAAAAGTAAATTAAAGTCTGATAAAAATATTATGATTATCCCTTCCAATGACCGCTCGTTTGTGAGTAGGTTGCTACCTACTTTAGGAAGTATGGAGGATACCGTTTTTACCATTTATGGGCTTAATACATGGAATAGATTCGATAATTTAGATTATTATGATTTGGTGAATCTAAACGTTCATATGCCGTCAATCTTTATGAACGATAATAGTCAGTTTTACTCAGATTTCGTTAATAATTATTACCAAAAGTATTTCTCTTATCCAGAAAAGTATGCTTATTCAGCTTATCAACAGTGTCTATACTTTTTATCTAGTGAATTCAAAGGTCTTCTCGATTTCAAAACTTTTCCAAATACTTCTTTTCAGTCCAACACTAAATTCAACATTATTCGATTCGTCGATTTCGAGCGGCTTATAGTGCAATAGCCCCAAAATTACATTTTTATTAGTTAATGTTCTATTTGCTATCTTTGTACGTTATAAAATTTAATAAGTAAGACATTGAGGTATTTAATTTTAATTGCTTTATTTTTTAGTATTTCTTTTTCAAAGGCTCAAGTATTTACAGGAGCTGGTGGTAATATTCCTGATGCTACATTTTTTGGTCCATCTGCATGGACTAACTTTTATCTCAATGTAAATTCTATTGGTACAATTGATTGTGATTTAACGGTATGCATAAATATTTCACATAATTATACAGATGATTTAGATATTAGATTAGTTTCTCCATCTGGAACTATTGTTTATTTATCAACTGATAATGGAGGTTCAGGAAACAATTATGTAGGAACTTGTTTTACTATGGATGCTACTACTAATATAACTGCAGGAATTGCACCATTTACTGGAGATTATTTACCTGAGGGTAATTTATCAGCTCTTAATGGTCAAAATGCAAACGGATTATGGCGCTTACAAATACGAGATGATGCTTGGTTATTTTCAGGGTCACTAAACTCGTGGTCAATAGATTTTACTTGTGAAGCTGAATGTGAAGAAGGAGAAGAAGTTTACACTCTCAATTTATTTGATTCTTTTGGTGATGGTTGGGATCATGGTACAGGACATTTAGTAACTATTAATGGAGTAGATTATGGTGGATTTGATTTTACTACAGGATACTCATTTTCTTATACGATTTGTTTAGATCCAACAGATTGTATAGATTTTTCATTTACAGACGGTGGTCCTTGGGAATATGAATGTTCTTACAGTCTTGTCAATAACACTGGCGTAACTATTTTTTCTGGAGATCACCAAACAATTGATCAAACTATTGGAGATTGTGCCGTTGCTGGCTGTACAGATTCTGAGGCTTGTAATTTTGACCCTGACGCTGAAGATGATGATGGTAGTTGTTTTTACTCACCTTTGACAGTCGATGATTGCGAGGTTGTATACTGCGGTTCTGAAGTAGGTGAACAAGTAGCTAGCCAATATATAGGTACTAATGTCAACTACCTTACAATTGAAATTACGGAAAGTGGTATTATTAATGAGTTGTTTTATGATATCAACTGGCATAGTCATGGATGGGGTAATATAAATTTTAACGTAAATAATGCAACAATTGCACTATATGACAATTTTGGTACATTTGTTCAAAATATTGCAGTAATTGGAAATAATTTGAGTATTTCTACTTATCAGAACTTCACAAATATACTAAATACAAACATTGATGTGTATGCTGGATATTCAATTCAAGTATTTTTAAATAGTCCTAATTGGGGTGGTGGAACTTGGGAATCTTATGTTAATGAAGCTAATATTTCTTTTACTGTCATTACAGAATCAGTTGATGCAGGAAATGATATTCAGGGATACTCACTTTGCTATGATGATCCTCCAATAAATTTATTTAATTTTTTAGGAAATAACGCTAATCAAAATGGTATTTGGTCGCCAACTCTTTCCGGAGGTTATCTTGGTACATTTGATCCACAAACTAATGAAAGTAATGATTACATCTATACTGTTACTGGCGAATGTTTGACAGATTTTGCTACTATCCCTATAACCGTAATAGATATAGCAGCTCCTCAAATTACTTCAAGCGAAGATTTTATTTGTTTTGGATCTTCTTCATTAGTTACTTATTCCGTTCCTGCTAATCAAGGCTCAAATTATTCATGGTCTGTGAACGGAGGCAACATAGTAGGTTCTTCAACAACTAGTTCTATACAGGTTGATTGGTCAGCAACTCCAGTAAGTACAATTTCAAACGCCGTAGTAATAACAGAAACTTTTAATGGCTGTAGTAACAGTTCTTCCATAGATGCTACTATTTGTGCTAACCCTATACCTGCATTAAGTATTGATAATACTGAAATTTGTTTGGGAGAGTCTATTACTGTAACAGTCAACCAAACTTATAACAATTATGTTTGGACTCCTGCCGAATTACTAAACTCCAATGTTTACACTCCAAACTCATCTTCAGATAATGAAATATCTGTTACTATTACTGGTGAAGAGGGGTGCTCAACAACCGAGTCTATTGACTTAACAATTTATGAGAGTCCAATAGTGAATCTCTCTGCTGAAGTTTCTGAAATATGCTTTACTGATTCATTGACGCTTACTTCAAACCCGGGCTATAACGATTATTCATGGACACCAGCAACTATAACAGGAAACTCAGATGTCTATTATCCTTCTAATTCATCAGAAGATATGATTTTTCTTACTGTTACTGGAGAGGGTGGATGTACAAGTTCTGATTCGCTTGAAATAGTTGTAAATGATTTACCTGTTGTCAACCTAACCATTGACAATTCAGAAATATGTTTAGGTGAATCCCTAATTGTTAATACTAATTCTGGGTATAACAATTACGATTGGACACCTTCAGCAATATCTTCAAATTCATACACCTATGTGCCTACTTCTTTGACAGACAATCAAATTTCTGTAATAGTTACCTCAGACTTTGGTTGTTCATCTACAGAAACTATTGATTTTACGATTTATGATTTGCCAAGTGTTAACCTATCAATTGATGATACGGATATATGTATCGGAGAGTCTTTAGTGGTGAGTGCTAATTCAGGCTATAACAATTACGTATGGACACCCTCAAGTATTTCTGGCTACACAGATGTCTATTTTCCAACCTCATCATCTGAAGATATGATTTCTATAACTGTTACAGGAGAAGGTGGTTGTACAAGTTCTGATTCGTTAGCAATACAAGTTTTTGATTTACCTGTAGTAAACTTAGGTGTCGATAATTCAGAAATCTGTATTGGAGAAACAATAAGTTTAAACACTAACCCTGGTTACATAAATTATGACTGGTCGCCTTCAACTATATCCTCTAATTCCGATACGTATACCCCTACATCTTTAACAGATAATCAAATCTCAGTGACGATTACGGGAGATGGTGGCTGTATTTCATCAGATAATTTAAATTTAACGATTTATGATTTACCTATTGTAAATCTATCAATTGATGATAACTATCTGTGTATGGGTGATTCACTTGTGGTTAGTTCTAATTCGGGCTATGACAACTACGCATGGACACCCTCAAGTATTTCAGGAAACACGGATGTCTATTTTCCAACTTCATCATCAATTGATATGATTTCTTTAACTGTAACAGGAGATGGTGGTTGTACAACTTCTGATTCGTTAGCAATACAAGTTTTTGATTTACCTATTGTAAACTTAGATGTCGATAATTCAGAAATCTGTATTGGAGAAACAATAAGCCTAAACACTAACTCAGGATATATTAACTACGACTGGTTGCCTTCAAGCATATCTTCTAATTCAGATACCTACACTCCCACATCTTTATTAGATAATCAATTTTCAGTAACGATTACAGCGGATGGTGGTTGTACTTCTTCGGACTCTTTAGAGCTTACAATTTTTGATTTACCTATTGTTGAAGTTTCACTCTCTGAAAGTGTGATTTGTTTAGGTGAGTCTATAGCTGTTAATTCCACATCCGGATATGTGAATTACGATTGGACACCAGCTATTTTAAATTCTACAAATCAGATAACACCTGAATTAACAGAAACTAATTATTTGGTAGAAGTAACGGATATAAACGGTTGTAAATCTACTGATGATGCCAACCTTGTAATTAATCAGTCAACACCAATTGAATTAACAGTTAATGGAAATAACACTACTACAATATGTATTGGAGAAGAAATAGACTTAGTTGCTTCTTTAGGTTTTGATTCATATACATGGTCAATTCCTAATGTATTATCCAACCAAACTACTTATGTGCCTTCTGACCTAAGTGATAATCAATTCTCAGTAATAGGTACTAACCAATTTGGCTGTAATTCAACGTCTGCCTTGAATATTACTATCAACAGTATTCCAACACCAAGTTTAATATCGGTATTTTCTGATAGTGCACAGACAATCCCTCAAAGTATAAACCTTTGTGCAGGTGTTTCAGATATTAAATTTTCATCTAATATTAGTAGTCCTACTAATCCTGTAGAATGGGTTTTTGTTGATGGTAATGGCGCCATAATAGAAAATGGTCAAAATACTTCAGAATTGGCAGTTTCATTTCCTATTGTTGAAGATTATATTTTAGAATTCAGAGAGTATGGTTCTCAAAATTGCTTTACTCCTCAACAAATTGAAATAAAAGTAAATCCTAACCCTGTTCTTGACGTTAGCTATGTTGAAGATTGTTACAAGGACTCTGTATTTTTTACTAATAACTCAAGTGTTGATACAACGATTCAGAGCGTCTTATGGTCAGTAGATGGCTATAGTTTTAATAGTTACAACTTATCCTATCCACTAGATAATGACAGTAAAGTTTTTGAGCTTAGCATTGTTGATGTATTAAATTGTTCTTCTTCATTATCCACAAACTTTGTTCCTTCAGATCGTCCTTATGTTGATTTTTATCATGAGCCAGAGAAGATTACAATTTTAAACCCTGAGGTTTCTTTCATAAACCTATCTTCGAATGACGATACTATTTTGTGGGATTTTGGTGATAATCAAACTTCAGATGAATGGGAACCAATTCATACATACGATTCGTTGGGTTGGTTTGAAGTTATTTTGAAAGTTCAAAATAATGAAGGTTGTGCTGATTCTATTGCTAAACAATTACTAGTTGAAAATAACCTCATATATTATTTCCCAAGTTCATTTACACCAGATGGTGATGGATTAAATGACGAATTTGGAGTGAGTGGATTTAGAATTGATAAAATTCAAAATTACCAATTCCAAATTACCAACAGATGGGGTGAAATTGTCTTTTATTCTGAGGATGTTAACGCAAAATGGGATGGTAAAACATCTCAAGGTAATGACGCTATGCCTGGTAGTTACCTTTGGTCAGTTCGTGTAGTTGATGAACTAGGAAAGGTGACTAGAAAATTTGGAGATTTCACTTTGTTGAGGTAGTCAAAAACTTCTTTGAAACATATTTAGTACATTTACGTACAAATGAGTTGTTTTAAACTATTTACAATGCTTTTTAACCTTTAACTAGTTGGTTTGAGATATTTATTTGCCATATCTATTCTTTGCTTACACATACATTCTTATGCTCAATGTGTGGTAGATGAATCTTATTCTTTAAATCCTGAGGGCCCCTATCAAATTGGTGATGTTGTTACTGTGAATTATACTTTGAATAGTTTCTATCAATTAAATACCAATTGGGTTATAGCTTTTCAAATTAATTTAGGTAATGGGTGGACTAATCTAAATCCAACATCTGCACCAATAAATACCAATATTAACAATGCTTTAGGTAACGGGTATTGGATTTGGGATTTAGAAAATACTTTTCCTAGTGGATTAGAATTTGGACCAGGATTTAGATTTATAAACACTAGTTGGGATGACTATTGGTGGCTTCAAGGAAGTCCAAATTGGGGATCGTCTTCAACAGGACCATTATCATTTTCCTTTGATGTTACAGTTAATGAATCTTGTACACCTGAGGATCTTTATATTAGTATAAATGTATATGGAGATTGTCAAACTGGTGGTTGGAATAACGGAGATTGTTGTAGCGATACAGCTCTAGTAAACTATGATGATTCACTTTTTGTTTATTCAAATTTAAATTCAGGATTAGATACTTCGGTGATTTATTGCCAAGAATCTGGTAACTTCAACCTATTCGATTTATTAGGTGATAATGTGCAAAACGATGGCTTTTGGACTCCGTCACTCGCTCAAGGTTATTTAGGTCAATTTAATCCATCGATTAATACGCCACAAGAGTATATTTATACTGTATCGGATGAATGTAATACGGACTCAACTAGCGTTTTCTTAAGTTTAGATAACACAGAAAGTCAACCAACAGTTGAATTACAATTGTGTGATAACGATACAATTGTAAGTTTATACAACGCTCTAAATCTGAATAATACTTCAGGTATATGGCAAGGAACTTCTAGTTTAAGTTCTGGCTATCAAGGCTTTTTTAACCCTCAAGAACAACAGATAGGTTTATACACTTATACTGTCTTAAATGAGAATGATTGCCAACAAAGTTACCCATTGGATGTTTCAATAATTGAAGAAAATATTAATGCTGGAAGCGATTATGAGCTTGAAATATGTATTGATGATCCTGGTGTTAACTTTTATGAATTAATCGGTAATCCAGATATAAATGGTATATGGTCACCTTCTTTGAACTCAGGCTATTTTGGTTTTTTTGATCCGTCAGCAAACCTTTCAGGAGATTATACGTACACCCTTTCAGGGGAATGTGATACGTACCAATCTCAAGTTAATGTAAATGTCATTGAAGTTATACCACCACCAATTGTTACGAACTAAAAATTAAAACTACTTAACTAAACTATTTCATTATGAAAAATTGTATAAATATTCTATTAACTGCTTTTATATCATTAACGGTTTCAATGGCTACTTATGCTCAAATTGACACCTTATGCCTTGGTTCTACTCTAGAAAATTATTCTATTATACCTAACGCAGGTTCTACCTACTCTTGGAGTGTTTCAGGAGGTGGAATCATAATAGGCTCTAATACTGGTACTTCTATTCAAGTAGATTGGTCTAATGCGCCTTTAGGCTTAATAAATAATGCTATTACATTGACCGAACAACTTAACGGTTGTGAAGCTGATCAGACTTTAAGTGTAGAAATTTTAGAAAACCCTACACCTAATTTATCTGCTTCAGATTTGTCCATTTGTTTAGGTGAATCAGTATTGTTATCTGCTGATGCTGGTTATGATACATACAATTGGACTCCTTCATCACTATCTGGTGCTTCATCTACATACACTCCAAATGCTATTACTGATGATACTTTTGAGGTTGAGGTCATTGGTGAAGGAGGCTGTTCTACAACAGAGAGTATTGAAATAGAAATTTTTGAACTTCCATCAGTTGAGGTTTCACTTTCTGATAGTACCATTTGTTTAGGAGAGTCTATCACAGTTAGTGCAACCTCAGGCTTTACTACTTATACTTGGACTAATTCATCACTTTCTAGTGATCAAACTACTTTAACGCCTACTTTGGTCGACACTGAATATAGCGTAAGCATTACCGATGTTAATGGCTGTGAAGCGTCAGATGATGTTACTCTAACAATTAATGAAATTAACCCTATTGAGCTATTAGTTAATGGGGCTGAAACCACTACTATCTGTTTAGGGGAAACTATCTCTCTTGATGCTACTGATGGATTTAGTTCGTATGTATGGGTTCCTGCTGTGGTAATTGGTGATAATGGTAACTATGTTCCTCAAAATACTTCTGAAACATCATACACAGTGACATCAACTGATTCAGAGGGTTGTCAATCTGTTGATACTATTAACATTACTATCAATAATTTACCTAATCCAGGCCCAATTATTTTTAACTAATCAGAATGCATAGAGTACTTATACTTTTCTTTTTAAAGTTAAGTGTTCTAGGATATTGTCAAAATCTTCAAATCTGTCTTAGCGATAGCCTAGAATACTTTTCTGTTGTACCGAGCTCATCAACAAATTCGCTTGAATGGGAGTTTGTTTATGGAGATGGTGCAGAAATTGTCGATGGGCAATTTTCGGATAGTATAAGTGTTCTTTTTTCCAACCCTGGAGATTATATTTTACAATTGCGAGAGTTCGGCTCAACCAATTGTTTTACATCAGTAGAAATGAATATTTCGGTAAACCCTAATCCTTTAGCTAGTTTTTTTAGTGATGAGATTTGTATTTACGATTCTGTTAAATTTATCAATACTTCTATTTCTAGTGATGGTTTACAATCTTCTATTTGGCGTATTGGTGATGATATAATCGATGCTATTGATTTGAATTATACCTTTAATGAGGAAGGCGAGTACCTTATAGAATTGTCTGTTGTCAGTAATTTAGGATGTTCTGATATGGAGTCTTTGTTCTTTAAGCTTTCTGATAAACCAATTGCTGATTTTTATCATTTTCCTGAGAAAATCACTACGCTAAACCCTATAGTTGAATTTGTGAATTTATCAACAGAGGGTTTTGTTAATTGGGATTTTGGTGATGACTTTTACTCTAATGAATGGCAACCAATTCATTATTTTGATTTAGCAGCTTGGTACGATGTGCAATTGACCTTAGAAGATGAAAACGGTTGCACAGACTCTATTACGAAGAGTTTATTAGTTGAAAGTGAGCTTATTTTTTACTTGCCTACATCTTTTACCCCAGATGGAGATGGCATAAACGATGATTTTGGCATAAAAGGATTCAATATCGATAGGGTGCAAGAGTTTTCTATGGTTATAACTAATAGATGGGGCGAAATTATATTTAATGTAGATGATATTAATCAAAGGTGGAATGGCGAGAACCAAGTTGGAAATTTAGCAATGCCAGGCACTTATTTATGGTCTGTTCGTATTAAAGATGAATTAGGTAAGCAGACTAGGCAAATAGGAGAAGTTACTCTGTTGAGGTAATTATCTTAAATCAATAACATCTACATTAGGGTAGTCAGCAGTTTTAAACAAAAAAAAATTGTTATTCATTTCTTTATTTGTTACAAATGAATCAATAACGTATTTAAAGTGGCTACCTTGTTTGTCAATCATAGTAAATGAGCTGATTTGCATCTTAGATTTGTTTATGAATAACTCCACTTTTGTAAAAGGACCACTTTCTTCAGGAAATAAATCGATGTGGTAGTTTTTACCATCTTCTCTCACAAATTTATACTTGTATCCATTTTCATAAATAGTAAAAATTTTAGATGGGTTTAATTCATTTTCTTCATCATCAATTTCTGTAATATTTACTTCTTCTTCATCTGGAAGGTAAATCCAATTTGTTTCTCCATCGCAAATGATTGTTTGCGCTTCCATTTCTAGCCTATATGCATCGTCTTTAAGATATAGTGTTCCACTTTGCGACTCATTAATATCTGTTACCGTACTAGAAAAGGTATTAGTAAATTTTGCCTCTATTGAGGTGTATGATTTGGTCTTATCACTTAGTTGGTCTAAAATAGTTTTGGCTTTTTGGTCTTGTGCAAAGATTACACAAGGAAAGAGAAATAGGAAATAAATTAGCTTTTTCATAATTTAATTTGGGTTGTTTAATTGGTTTAATACTTCTTCTAACGCCATTTCATCACGAATTAGTACTTGACGGGCTTTACTTCCTTCAAAAGGACCTACAATTCTAGCTGTTTCCAGTTGGTCAATAATTCTTCCAGCTCTATTGTAGCCTAGTTTTAATTTACGTTGTATGAGTGAAGTAGAACCAGACTGATGTTGCACGACAACTCGTGCTGCTTGTTCAAACATAACATCTCTGTCATCTAAGTCAGCATCTCCAGTGCCACCCTCAGCATCTCCAACGTATTCAGGTAGTAAAAAGGCTTCGGGATAAGCTCTTTGGTTGCCTATGAAATCGGTGATTTTTTCTACTTCTGGAGTGTCAATGAATGCACATTGCAATCGTATTAAGTCACTGCCTAGAGAAATAAGCATATCACCACGACCAATCAATTGGTCGGCACCTCCAGCATCTAGAATTGTTCTAGAGTCAATTTTTGACGTTACTCTAAAAGCTACACGTGCAGGGAAATTGGCTTTAATAATTCCTGTAATCACATTTACAGACGGGCGTTGAGTAGCTACTATTAGATGTATTCCAATAGCTCTAGCAAGTTGTGCAAGTCGTGCAATTGGTGTTTCTACTTCCTTACCGGCTGTCATAATAAGGTCAGCAAATTCGTCAATAACTAAGACGATATAGGGTAAGTATTTATGCCCGTCATTAGGGTTTAATTTTCTAGCAATAAATTTCTTATTGTATTCAACTATGTTTCTGCATTGAGCATTTTGAAGTAAATCATAGCGTTGATCCATCTCTATACACAAGGAATTGAGGGTATTAATTACTTTCTTGGTGTCAGTAATGATTGCCTCTTCGGAGTCTGGTAGTTTGGCTAGGAAGTGTCTTTCTATTTTGTTGAATAATGTGAGTTCTACTTTCTTTGGGTCTACCAATACAAATTTGACTTGCGCTGGGTGTTTTTTGTAGAGTAATGATGCTAATATGGCGTTCAAACCAACCGATTTACCTTGACCTGTAGCTCCTGCCATTAAAAGGTGAGGCATTTTGGCTAAGTCAGCGACAAAGGTTTCGTTTGAAATTGTTTTACCAAAAGCAACAGGTAATTCCATTTCAGAGTTTTGAAACTTATCTGATGATATTACAGCTTTCATAGATACTGTTGCTGGTTTTTGATTGGGCACTTCAATACCAATAGTTCCTTTACCAGGGATAGGGGCAATGATACGAATACCTAAGGCCGATAAACTAAGTGCAATATCGTCTTCTAAGTTTTTGATTTTAGAGATTCGCACACCAGCTTCTGGAACAATTTCATAAAGCGTTATGGTTGGTCCAATAGTTGCACTAATAGATGAAATACCTATTTTATAATTGGCAAGTGTTTCGACAATTCTATTTTTGTTGGCCTCCAATTCACTTTTATCAATTTCTATTTTACCAGAGCCATAGTCATTTAATAAGTTTACTGAAGGTATTTTATAATTAGAAAGATCAAGCTTAGGGTCATAATCACCAAGTTCTTCGAGTTTTGTTTTGATGTCTTTTTGACTCAAAGTATCTTCCTCATTGACGTGAACTTCAATTCCTAAATCATTAATTCCATCTTGTTTTATGTTTGGCGTAATTTCTTCTTTCTTATCTTCTGTTTGCTGATTAACTGTTTGACTAATCTGCTCGATAATTGGTTCTTGTTCTTCCTCCTGAAAATCTACTTCTTTGGATAAGCTTAATTCTTCATCAGCTATTTCATTATTTTCTGTCATTTCTTCCTTGTCATCACTGGTTTTATTTAATTTAAATTTTGGATTAAATCGTATAATGATGAAAGTTAATAAGGATAGAAAAATAAAAAATCCGTTTCCAATTTTTCCTATTCTCAAAGCTAGAAATTCATTCATTTCACTGCCAAACACTCCACCTAAAATTGAAGGAGGTGTGAAAAAGCCAAAGAATAAAGAAATCCAAACTATAGCAAGAATGCCAAGTGAAAAGCCTCTTTTTATAGAAAATAATGCCTTGTCAAAGACGAGTGATAAGCCCCAATTGAAAAACAATAGAGGAAAAATGAAAGAAGAAATACCAAAGTAATTACGCAAAAATAAATGCGAGAAAGTATTTCCAAAAACTCCACCAAAATTGCTAATGTCATCAGTTAGCTTACCTGTCTTGTCTTGGTCAATATTTCCGTTGAGTATGTAGGAAACAAAAACTACGAATATATAAATGGAGAAAAATAGAAATATAAAGCCAATTATCTTTTTCGTTCTATCATCTTCAATTTTAAACTTTTGTATGAGGCGTTTAAAGATATTTTCTTTTGTCTTTTTCTTTTTCATTCAATAGGAATTCTACCAATTTATTTTTTCTTTATTGAGAAAGGAGTCAATACCTTTTTTGCAGTCTTCATTAACTCTAGCTTTTGCATTTTCTTCTACAGCAAAATCAAGACCATCTTCTAGCGACATGCTTTGCAGATTGGCTATCAATTTTTTAGTGCTTGCTAGAGATTGTTGAGAGGCTTGACGGCATAATTTTTCGGCTATTTCTAGTACTACTTCATCTAGTTTATTGCTAGTTACGGCTTCATTTATCAATCCAATACTTACCGCTTCTGTAGCTGATACAGTTTTTCCAGTAAGCAGTAATTCTTTAGTTTTACTTTCGCCGATTTTTCGTAGTAAAAACACACTTACTATAGCAGGGATAAATCCAATTTTGACCTCAGAATAGCCTAATTTAGCATTATCTGATGCAATGGATAAATCACAAACACTAGCCAAGCCACAACCACCTGCTATGGCGTGTCCTTGTATTTTTGCGATGACTACCTTTTCTAAGTTATAAATTTGTTTAAACAACTGCATTAGACTTGACGAATCGGCAACATTTTCTTGGTGAGAAAAAGATTGTAAGGATTGCAAGTATTTCAAATCGGCACCAGCGCAAAACGCTTGGCCCTGTGCTTGTAATACAATCACTTTACATGATTCATCTTTTTCGGCAGTTTCAAAAGCAATTTTTAACTCTTTAACAAGCTGAGGATTTAGAGCATTTCTTTTTTCAGCTCTAACCATAGTGATGAAGCCAATTCTATTTTCGCAATAGTATGTTACAAATTTATCTTTCATTTTAGATTGAAATACTCTTCAAATATATTCAAATTTATGGGTGCAAATAATATCATCATTAAGATTTTATTAAACCCTAAAGTATAGTTAAATTTGCGACTCATTGAAAAAAGATGATAGCATTAAATTTACACAATGAAACCAATCCGTTAGAGGCTGTTGTTCTAGGTTTGCCAGATAGTTTTGGCGGCACACCTAAACTCGAAGATTGCTATGATCCAAAGTCCAGAGAACACGTTTTGAAAGGCACTTTTCCTACACAGCAAAATGTTATTAACGAGATGAATGCGGTCAAATCGGTACTTTTAAAGTATAGCGTAGAGGTTTTTCGACCAAGGAATATTGAGGGTTTAAATCAAATTTTTTCAAGAGATATAGGTTTTGTTATTGATAACAAATTTATTGTGCCTAATATCATTGACGATAGGAAAGAAGAAGTCTCAGCCATAGACACATTAATAGAGAATATAAGAGCTGAAGATATCGTCCCAATGCCTAGTGATGCAAGAGTAGAAGGTGGCGATGTAATGTTGTGTGACGACTTTATATTTGTGGGTTACTCAGAAGAATCGGATTTTCATAAGTATCAAGTGGCAAGAACTAACAAAAGCGCAGTTGATTTTTTACAGCATTCTTTTCCTCATAAAAAAGTAAAAAGTTTTGAACTCAAAAAATCAGATGTCAACCCTAAAGATAATGCCTTGCATTTGGATTGTTGTTTTCAGCCTGTTGGACAACACTATGCTATTATGTACAAAGCGGGTTTTAAAAACCAATCAGATGTAGATTTTTTAATTAACCATTTTGGAGAAGACAACATCATATTTATCAGTAGAGATGAAATGTATCAAATGAATTCTAATATTTTTTCTATCTCACCTCAAGTTGTGATATCAGAAAAAGGTTTTGAAAGATTAAACAAAGAATTAAGAAATAAAGGAATTACAGTAGAAGAAGTACCCTATGCTGAAATAGCAAAGATGGAGGGGCTTTTGCGCTGTTCAACACTACCATTGAGAAGAAAATGAGTCAAATAACACAGCACATACTAATGATTCAGCCAGTAAGTTTTCGCTTTAACGAACAAACTGCTGTAAACAATTACTATCAAAAAGTATTGGACGGTTTGTCACCTCAAGCCACTCAAGAAAAAGCTCTTTCAGAGTTTAATGCCTTTGTTGATAAATTACGTTCCAAAGGTGTTAATGTAATTGTATTTCCTGATACTAAAGAGCCTGATACACCAGACTCTATTTTTCCAAATAATTGGGTGTCTTTTCATCGAGATGGAGGTATAGGATTGTATCCTATGTGTGCTGAAAATAGACGTACAGAACGTAGAGAAGATATTTTTGATATCTTGGTAGATGATTATGGATTTCATATCGAGCAGATACACGACTTTACCGAATTTGAAGAATACGATAGGTATTTAGAGGGAACAGGTAGTATGATACTAGATAGAGAAAATAAATATTGTTATGCTGCTATTTCTGAAAGAACAGACGAACAGGCAGTAATTCAGTTTTGTGATGTTTTTGGTTACAAGCCCGTTTGTTTTACAGCTAATCAAGATGTCAATGGTGAACGATTAGCGATTTATCATACTAATGTAATGATGTGTGTAGCAGATAATTTTGCAGTGGTTTGTCTTGATACCATTGATGAAATAGAGGAGCGTACTCACGTTATAGAAGTGTTAGAAGAAACCAATAAGGAAATCATAGAAATATCAGAAGAACAAAAACAACATTTTGCTGGTAATATGTTGCAGCTTATGGGTGATAAGCCTTATTTAGTAATGTCAGATTCTGCCTACAATAGTTTAAGTCCAGAACAGATTAGTCAGATTGAAAAGCATTGTCCAATAATTCACAGCTCATTGGATACCATTGAGGCTTGTGGTGGTGGTAGTGCAAGATGCATGATGGCAGAAATATTTTTACCCAAATCTAAATGATAGAGCAAGAATTACATAAAGTTATAGAGTTAGCCTTACAGTCACTTTATCAAGGTGATAACACTAACCTTCAGTTTCAAAAAACAAGAAAGGAATTTGAAGGAGATGTGACTTTAGTGGTTTTTCCCCTAACAAGAGTTTCAAAGAAAAGTCCAGAGCAAACTGCTGAGGATATTGGTAAGTATCTGAAAGAAAACGAAGCACTCGTTACCGATTTTAATGTCGTTAAAGGCTTTCTAAATATAAGTATTGATAACTCCTTTTGGCTCAAGCAATTTCAAACTGCTTTTGATTCAGAGAACTTCGGTTGTGTTGAACATTCAGACGATTCACCAATACATTTGGTAGAATTTTCATCTCCAAACACCAATAAACCCCTTCATTTGGGGCATATCAGAAATATTCTTTTGGGAGCATCTGTTTCTCAGATTTTACAAGCAGCAGGAAAAAAAGTAAAACAGGTACAAATCATTAACGATAGAGGGATTCATATCTGTAAGTCTATGGTTGCTTGGTTGGAGTATGGAAATGGAGAAACCCCTGAGTCCACTCAGATGAAAGGGGATCATTTTGTCGGCAAATACTATGTCATTTTTGATAAGCATTATAGGGCAGAACAACTTGAATTAGTGGAAAGTGGTATGTCTAAAGAAGATGCTGAAAAACAAGCACCATTATTTAAAAAAGCTCAAGAGTTGTTGCGTCAATGGGAGGCCAAAGATGCTGAGGTAATAGCACTATGGGAGAAAATGAATAATTGGGTTTACGATGGTTTTGCTTCGACCTATGATAGAATAGGTGTTGAATTTGATAAGAATTATTACGAAAGCGACACTTATCTTCTTGGAAAAGCTGTTATACAAGAAGGCTTAGACAAGGGAACATTCTTCAAGAAAGACGATGGTTCAGTCTGGATAGATTTAACAGAAGATGGTCTTGATGAGAAGATTTTATTGCGTTCTGATGGTACTGCCGTATATATGACTCAAGATATTGGTACTGCTATACAGAGGCATCAAGATTTTGATTTTTCTCATATGGCATATACGGTAGGTAACGAACAGGACTATCATTTCAAGGTATTATTCTTAATCCTTGATAAATTAGGTTACGATTGGGCACAAAACTGCTACCACTTATCCTATGGTATGGTAGATTTACCTTCTGGCAAAATGAAATCTAGAGAAGGCACTGTTGTTGATGCCGATGACTTGATGCAAGAAATGGTAGATTCTGCCAAAGCTATTGCTCAAGATTTAGGAAAACTTGATGGTATGGACGACTCAGAGTCCGAATTGCTTTATGAGAATATTGGTCTGGGAGCCTTGAAATATTTTATGCTTAAGGTAGACCCTAAAAAACGTATGTTATTTGACCCCAAAGAGTCCATTGATTTTAACGGCAATACGGGTCCATTTATTCAATACACTCACGCTCGTATTCAAACTATGGTTAAAAAGTACAACAAAGAAGTTAACTATACTCTAGAGGGGCTAGAACTAACGGAGAAAGAAAGAACACTTATAAAGCAGATAAACGATTTTCCAACTATCATTCAAGAGGCTGCTAACTCATACAGTCCAGCATTAATAGCCAACTATGTGTATGATTTGGTTAAAGAGTTTAATGGTTTTTATCAGAATGTTCCTATCTTGATTGGCGAAGATAAAAACCAAGTTGCATTTAGAATAGCACTCTGCCAGATGGTAGCTCGAGTAAGTAAAACAGGTATGAAATTATTAGGGGTAAATGTTCCCGATAGAATGTAAAAGATATGTTTGAAAATTTATCAGAAAAATTAGAAAAAGCCTTTAAAGTTCTCAAAGGACAAGGTAGTATTTCGGAAATTAACGTAGCACAGACTATGAAAGAAATCCGTAAGGCATTGTTAGCTGCCGATGTGGATTTTAAAACCGCTAAACAGTTTACAGCATCTGTTAAGGAAAAAGCTTTAGGTCAGCAAGTGCTTACTGCTGTTGAGCCTGGTCAATTGCTTACCAAGATTATGCGTGATGAACTCGCTGAATTGATGGGTAGCTCCAAATCTGAAATTAACCTAGATGGTAATCCCACAGTAATATTGATAGCGGGATTGCAAGGTTCTGGTAAAACTACCTTTACGGGAAAGTTAGCCCTTCACCTAAAAACTAAGCTAAACAAAAAGCCTTTGTTGGTAGCCTGTGACGTTTACAGACCAGCCGCTATTGACCAACTAGGTGTATTGGGAGAGCAAGTAGGCGTAGAAGTTTATAAGGAAGTAGAGAATAAAAACCCTGTTGAGATTGCTCAAAATGCTATAAAACATGCCAAAACAACCAATCATAATGTGGTTATTGTGGATACGGCAGGTCGTTTGGCTATAGATGAACAAATGATGAATGAGATAGCTGCTGTCAAGTCAGCCATTAATCCCAATGAGATATTATTTGTTGTGGACTCGATGACTGGACAAGATGCCGTAAATACGGCTAAAGCATTTAATGAGAAGTTAAACTTTGACGGTGTCGTCTTGACTAAGTTAGATGGTGACACTAGGGGTGGTGCTGCTTTAACTATTCGTTCGGTTGTCGATAAGCCGATTAAGTTTATCGGTACGAGTGAAAAGATGGACGGTTTAGACGTATTTCACCCAGATAGAATGGCTAGTCGTATTTTGGGTATGGGTGATGTTATTTCTTTAGTTGAAAGAGCACAACAGCAATTCGATGAAGATGAAGCCCGTAAGATGCAAAAGAAAATTGCCAAGAACCAATTTGGCTTTGACGATTTTCTAAAGCAAATTCAACAAATCAAGAAGATGGGTAATATGAAAGACTTGATGGGTATGATACCGGGAATGGGCAAAGCTCTAAAAGGAGTGGATATCGACGATGATGCTTTTAAAGGAATTGAAGCTATGATAAAGTCCATGACTCTTGAAGAAAGAAGTAACCCTAAAATTTTGAATGGTAGCCGAAGAAAACGAATTGCCAATGGTAGTGGTACTTCCATACAAGAAGTCAATCAGTTGATAAAGCAGTTTGGACAAATGGGTAAGATGATGAAGATGATGCAAGGCGGTGGTGCTAAGCAGATGATGCAAATGATGAAAAATAGAGGCGGAATGCCGGGAATGTAATTAAAAACCAATGCAGATATTAGATGGCAAACAAACTTCTTTAGATATTCAGCAAGAGATTGCTCAAGAAGTTCAGGTTTTAGTAGATGAGGGCAAGAAGAAACCACATTTAGCAGCTATTTTGGTTGGCAACAATGGAGCTAGTGAAACTTATGTGGGTGCTAAAGTAAAAGCCTGTGAAAGGGTTGGTTTTGATTCCACTTTATTGCGTTTTGATGAAAGCATTACAGAAGATGAATTAGTAGCAGAAGTCAATAAAATAAATAACGATACCAATATCGATGGTTTAATCGTACAACTGCCTTTACCTTCACACATCAATGAAATGACCATTACTGAAACCATATTGCCATCTAAAGATGTCGATGGTTTTCATCCTCAAAACATAGGAAAAATGGCACTAAATTTACCTACATTTCTTCCTGCTACACCTGCTGGTATAGTCGAATTGATAAAGCGATACAATATAGATACTGAGGGTAAACATTGCGTTGTGGTAGGGCGTAGTCATATTGTTGGTTCACCAATGAGTATCCTTATGGCAAGAAATAGCTATCCTGGTAATTGTACGGTGACTTTAACACACAGTAGAACCACCAACCTCAAAGAACTATGCCTAACGGCTGATATTCTTATTGTTGCACTAGGGCGTGCCGAATTCATTACTGCCGATATGGTAAAGGACGGAGCGTGTGTAATTGATGTTGGTATTAGTCGAGTAAAATCGGATAAAACTAAAAGTGGGTGGAAGTTAAAAGGAGATGTAAACTACGATGAGGTAGCCCCAAAATGTGATTTTATAACACCAGTACCGGGTGGAGTAGGACCAATGACTATTGCTATGCTCTTAAAAAATACACTTTACGCCGTTAAAGGATTCAATTAATGAATAAGACTCAAGAAAAATTAGTTGCCGAGGGGCTTATGTTACCTCTTATGGAAGCCTTTTATACTATTCAAGGAGAGGGCTATCATTCAGGGAAATCAGCTTTTTTTCTAAGAATTGGCGGTTGCGATGTAGGTTGTCATTGGTGTGATGTCAAAGAAAGTTGGAATGCCGATTTGCACCCACCTACAGAGATTCAAAAGATGATTGACCAAATTCTAGCTTATCCTGCCAAAACGGTTGTTGTGACTGGCGGAGAGCCTTTGATGTGGAATATGCAACCACTTACCGACAGTCTTCATAACAAGGGTATGAGTGTTCATATAGAAACCTCAGGAGCTTATCCATTAAGTGGCGATTTCGATTGGATATGTTTATCACCCAAGAAAAATAATCCTCCAAAAGAGGCAATAATTCCTAAAGCCAACGAGTTAAAAGTAATAATACACAATAGGAATGACTTCAAATGGGCTGAGCAATTTGCTAGTCAATGTTCTTCTGACTGTAAATTGTACTTGCAGCCAGAATGGAGCAAAGCCAAAGAAATGATGCCAGAAATAGTAGACTACGTGATGAACAACCCAAAATGGAACATATCTTTACAATCGCATAAGTACATGAATATACCCTAATCTATACCTCCTTGAAATGAAAAACCTCCTTATTCTTTTATTATTTACCCCTTTTGTGCTATTATCACAGAATACCCCAAAAGCCAAAAAAGCCTATGCCAAAGCTGTAGAGTTTTATCAAGAGAGTAACGATAAAAAAGCCAAAGAATTGGTTCAGTCGGCTATACGACAAGATGCCAACTATTTACCTTCCTATTTGCTGTTGGGTCAGCTCGAGGAAGAAGGTGGTAATATAGAATCGGCAATTGATAATTACTTAAAAGGTATTTCAGATAATAATCCCGATAATGCTTGGGGTTATTGGAAAGTAGGCATGTTATACATGCAAATACCAAACTATGTAGAAGCTCAACGAGCGTTCAATCATTTTTTAAGCTTTAAATATCAAAAATCAAAAAAAATAGAGTCTGCCAGAAAAGAACTCAAAAATTGCGAATTTTCTATTGATGCTATAGCTAACCCTAAGCCTTTTGACTTTAAGAATATGGGCGATGGTATCAATAGTGAATGGGAAGAGTATTTACCTAGTGTTTCTGCCGATGGCAAGTTATTCGTTATTACTAGGAGAGGTCCACATCAAAACAATGTTGTTTCAGAAGATTTTTATCAGAGTGAATATCTAAACGGTAAGTGGACAAAAGCTCAAAATATGGGGGCATCGGTCAATACAATGGGTAATGAAGGAGCTCAGTGTTTAGCACCTAATGGAAAGCTTTTGTTTTTTACTGCTTGTGACCGTGACGATGGCTTAGGTCGTTGTGATATATATATCAGTATAAAGAGAAATGGACAATGGTCAGAAGCTAGAAATATAGGACCTACTATCAACAGTAAATATTGGGAATCACAGCCTACCATTTCACCTGATGGTAGAGAACTTTATTTTGTGAGCAACAGACCAGGAGGCTATGGCGATATGGATATATGGAAAAGTGTACTTTCTGAGCAAGGCACCTTTTCTACACCTGTCAATTTGGGGTCTACTATCAACACCCCATACGATGAAATGTCACCCTTTATACATACCGATAACCATACCTTATATTTTGCCTCTAATGGACACCCCGGTTTAGGCGATTTTGATTTGTTTTTAAGTCGTAGAGATTATCCTGTCGCTAGTTGGCAAAACCCCATTAACTTAGGTTATCCTATCAATACACTAGGTGTAGAGAATAGTCTTATTGTAGCTTCAGACGGCAAAACAGCATACTTCGCATCTGATAAATCGGGTTACGGTCAAGAAGACATTTTCTGGTTTCATCTACCTCAAGAAATGCAATCTCAACAAGTAGCTTATCTCAATACTAAGGTTTATGATGCCGAAACCAAAACACCTATGAAATCAAGTATTGAAATCATTGACTTAGCTACTGGCAAAGTGATGATATCGTCATTTACATATACCAAGACGGGAGAATTTTTTACTTGCTTACCAGCCAACACCAATTATGCCGTTAATGTTTCTAAAGACGGTTATTTGTTTCATTCGGAAAATTTTGTCTTAAATGAGCAAAGTGCATTACAAGCACTGAAGTTAGATATACCATTGCAACGACTCAATAAAGGAAGTAAGATTGTATTGAATAATATTTTCTTTGATACCGATGCTTACACGCTAAAAACCGAATCTGAGGTAGAACTCAATACCTTAGTTAATTTTATGAATAATAATGCGAGTCTTGAAGTAGAGATAGAAGGACACACCGATAATGTAGGTTCAGAATCGCATAACCTTAAACTTTCAGAAAGCAGAGCCAAAGCCGTTTATGATTTTCTAGTAGAAAATGGCATAAGTGCCAACAGAATGACTTTCAAAGGCTTTGGAGCAAGTCAGCCCATTGCTACTAACGAAACAGACGAGGGTAGAGCTACCAACAGAAGAACGGCTTTTAGGGTGAAGTGATTTTGATTGTATTGCTTAGTATTTTTTTAATCCTATCAAATTTGCAAAAATTAAAGGGCTTTTTTCAGTCGCACTAATTTTTGCAATAAGTCTTCTAATTGGTCAAGGGGTAGCATATTCGCACCATCAGATTTAGCCTCTTGCGGATTAGGGTGAGTTTCTATAAAAATACCATCTACACCACTAGCAATTGCTGCTTTGGCTATGGTTTCTATAAGTTGAGGTTGACCTCCTGTAATACCACTACTTTGGTTGGGCTGTTGTAGTGAATGTGTAACGTCCATAACAACTGGGGCATATTCTTGCATAACAGGTATGCCTTTAAAATCCACTACCAATTCGTGATAACCAAACTGACTGCCTCTTTCTGTAATTAGCACACAATTGTTGTCGCTATCTTTTACCTTTTGTACGGCAAATTGCATAGCTTGGGGTGACAAGAATTGACCTTTCTTGATATTAACGGTTTTGCCCGTTTTGGCAGCAGCTACTATCAAATCGGTTTGGCGGCACAAGAAGGCTGGAATTTGTAAAATATCCACATGTTTGGCAGCTAATTTTGCCTCCTCTGTAGAATGTATATCTGTAGTTATGGGAATATCTAGCTCTTTTCTTATTTTCTTCAGAACAGCAAGAGCTTTTTCATCACCAATACCTGTGAAAGAGTCTAAACGTGAACGATTAGCTTTTCGATAAGAACCTTTAAAAACAAAAGGAATCTCTAATTTTTCACAGATTGCTTTGATGTTTCGAGCAATATCAAAAGCCATTTCTTCGCTTTCAATAGCACAAGGTCCAGCAATCAGAAAAAAGGAATCTTTAAATTTTAATTTACTTATCACGATATCGTTTTATTTACTGCTCGAAAATACTCTTTTTATACCAATACCTATATGAAGACCATAGCTTACAGATGGAATACCAGCATTAAACTGTTTGGTGTAAATGTGGAAATGGGTTTTTTCTCCACCATAAAGGTAGCTGAATTGAAAACCATTATGCTCAACACCTCCAATATGATAGCCTAATGCCAAACGATGGTTTTTCATTTTTTTATGAACTTCTAAAGTCAGTTTTGGAACATCATAAAGGTTCATTCGGTGTTCAATGGATAGGGAGTAGCCTTGAATTATTGAATTGTATAAAGCCTGATTTATACATAGTCTAAAGATAGTAGGAAGTTGCCAAGTATAGCTTTCCTTTATATTACTTTGTAAATCCGATTGTAGGCTATCTATTTCATTTCTGATGATGCTATCGCTAAAGCTGATAAAGTCATTAACATTGATTCCTTCAAATTCATACTGACTTTCAATATGCATATTACTAGTCTTATCGTTCCATCTAATAAATCCTAAATCACTTATTGACAATTCTATTTCTCCATTATTAATACTGTCTTTATAGCTCATCCCAAAAACTGCGCCATAACCCTTGTTCCCAAAAGGTTTTTGTAATAAATCTGTTGTGTCTGTGAAGTGAGCTTCATAATCCACTTGATAATTAATGAAAGCAGCTTGAGGGTGGGTGTAAAAACGAGCTTCATTGACAGTAGCATCTAGAAAATGATGTCCCAAAAGTAGCCCTACACTCGTTTGTATTTTTTTACTCCATTGATATGAAAAGTCTAGTTGTGAGTAGTTAAAAGCAGTAATATCTAATGGATCTAGTTTAAGGTTTTCACCCTTGAATGGAGTGTTTCCCAACAGGCTCAATTCGACTAATGATTTTGAGTAGGTGGCGTATGCTCCTGTATGGTTAGATAAACTCAGTCCCCAACCTTTTTTATTTTGATAAAGAATAGCGTTATTACTTTCAAAGGCAATATTATTTTCTGCTTTTAAAGCGTCTATGATATTGCTCTTTTCAACCTCATCTAAAAAGCCATAGGACTGTGACAGTAATTGGGCGTTTATGCTACTGTTAAACAAACCAATATCTGTATTAAACTCTAATGAGCTTTCTTGCGAATAGGCCGATAAAGTAAGAGCCACTAAGAAAATCGAAAAATACTTTGGCATTATTCTACGTTATGATTGAAGTTAGTAACGAGTTTTAAATCCATCGCATAGTTACTGTATATAGTGACGAATTGGTTTGATGGCTGTGTATTGAGAGTGACTTCAAAAGCTATCTTTTTACATAGTGATAAACTTTCGCTGATATTGTTGAAAGCGAAGGTCAATTCACTAGAGGTGCTAGAAATAGTTTTGCCATTAGTATCGACTTCACTAGCTTGAACGATTTGTTCAGAAAGAAGACTTTCTAATACCATATTATTTTGGTCTAGCAAATACATTTTTATTTCAGCATCGATAGGGTAGCTGTTTTGTGCTAGTAGAGTAAAGGAAGCCTGTTCAATATTGTCTATTGAAAAAGAAACATCTACCGTATCTTTTAAGCTAATGTTTGAGCCAGAAAAGGATAAGGGTATTTCAATTTGCAGCTCTGATTTTACACCGTAGTTTTTGAATAAAAAACCATCATCTTGATTGTCATCAGGATTGAGTAATAGCTCAAAATCGACAGCTAGGGTATGGGGTTTATTTTCTATGAGTTCGTCTATGTTAGAATTTACTTCATCAAATACTACCGTACTAGTGTTAGGAGTTACTTCTTGGTTAGAGTTGGGGTTTTCTGTAGCTGAACCAATAGAGATAGGAGAGGATAGCACATCGCTATTCAATACAATTTCATTTTGTTCACTTGTACTTTTGAAAGTATTAATACGCACATCTGCCTTAGCACCAATGGAGTTTTCAGTCAATAGTTTCACTTCGATATGTTCTAAATCAAACTGTCCGCTGAAATCTGAAAAATCGCCAAAATCTAATTCTTGACTTTCATTGATGGTATCTTTACCCATATACCCCCAAGCTTTTTCAGGAATTATTTCCTTAATGGTAATAGTATTAAATACGCTATCTTCTAGTGAAATGTGAGTGACAACGCCTGATGAGTCAATCCAACCCCTAGATTCGGTGTATATGGTATTAATGGTATCCCCCAATTTACCTGTCATATCTATTTCGTATCCAGAAAAGTCGAAAAGTTTGGTCTCAGTAATTGAGCCGCCTTCAGGAGCTGGGGGTAGTTCAAAATAAAATTCAAAAGGCTGACCATTTAAAGTAGTTCCGGGTATTTTATATTCAATCTTTAGGGTGTCTTGTATGGTGCTTACGCCTATAACTTCTACACCACCTTCTGCCACCAACACTCTTTTTAGTTTAACGTCTCCAATATCAAAGGCTACGACAGTATCTTCATCAAAAATTTCTTGACTAGGAAAAACAGCAATTCCCTCTTGGAGTTCGATATCACGTATTACGATTTTAGCTGTTAGAGCATCGCTATAATCAATAGTTACAGGGTTGGGTGCTGTTCCCACAATATCGGCACTAATTATCTCAGCCTCTAGATTGCCGAATAAAGTCTGACCAGCTAAAGATTCTGTGGTTGTCTCACTTTCTCCACTAGGCAGTACGGGAATATTCATCGTAATAATGTTGTTAGTTTCTCCCTCATTACGAAGTTCTATAACGACATTACTCAAATCGGTAGGCAGTCCATTTTCAATAGTCAAATCTAGGTATCCATCGGTGAAGGTCATTTCTTCAAAATAGTCGTTAGCATCAATAGGAAAGGTCTCATTGAGCAAGTCTGAATAGGCAGGGATAACTGCTGTGCCACCATCAGGAAATAAAATCGTGCCAAAATCTATTGAGGAGATTAAGTTTCCCATAGTTATGGAATGAGTGACCGTTGTATTTGAAAAATTGATGGTCTCCAGCTTAACATTTTTAGTCGTGCTGATGGGTCTTAAATGAATCAGACTATCGAAATTATAGTTGATAATTTCTTTTTGATAAATAAATTTTAAGCTATTATCACTTAGTGTATCAAATTGTATGATACTATCCTTAACAATATCCGTAAGATTTAAAGTAGTATAAGCTATAGGTGTACTAATGTCAGTATCCCAAGTGGGTTTTTCAAAATCGTGGCGACATGAAAATAGGATACATAGAAGTAAAAGGTATGGGAGAGTGTATTTCATTCTAATGGCAAATTTATACAAATCTAGTACATTTAATTTTAGTCTTTTGGATAATTAATAATTGTACTTACCATTCCAACGCTCTTTTAGGAATTTTCTTATTTGTCGTTCTCTGTCGTTATTGCCAGGTTCATAAAAAGTTTGTCCTTTGATTTCATCGGGCATATACTCTTGTTTGACAAAGTTATTCTCGTAATTGTGAGCGTAATCATATTCTTTCCCATAGTTTAAGTCTTTCATCAGTTTAGTAGGGGCATTTCTCAGTTCATGTGGAACGGATAAAGCACCTTGCTCTCGTACACTTTCTTGTGCCATATTAATAGCCATATAGGAGGCGTTGCTCTTGGTTGATGATGCTAAGTAAATGGCTGTTTGCGACAGTATAATTCTTGCTTCAGGCATTCCTATGACGTTTATGGACTGAAAACAATTGTTAGCCATAACTAAAGCTGTGGGGTTGGCATTACCGATATCTTCTGAGGCTAAAATAATCATGCGTCTTGCTATGAATTTGATATCCTCACCACCTTCTAGCATACGAGCTAACCAATAAACTGCTGCATTGGGGTCACTTCCTCGTATGGACTTGATAAAGGCCGAAATAATATCGTAATGTTGTTCGCCCGTTTTGTCGTAGAGTGCCACATTTTCTTGAGCCGATGCCATGACCAAATCGTTTGTAATACTAATGTTCTTGGTGTTTTGGGTATTGATAACTAGCTCAAAAACATTAAGTAATTTTCTACCATCGCCACCTGATAGTCGGAGTAGGGCATCTGTTTCTTTTATGTCGATACGTTTTGTTTTCAGTATCTCATCTTTAGTAATGGCTTGTTCCAGCAATTGAATGAGGTGTGATTTATCTAAACTTTCCAGCACATACACTTGACAGCGTGATAGTAAAGCCGATATCACTTCGAAAGATGGATTTTCAGTAGTAGCACCTATTAGAGTAACGATTCCTTTTTCTACCGCATTGAGTAGTGAGTCTTGTTGGGATTTACTGAATCGATGAATTTCATCGATAAATAGTATGGGTACATTCTTGCCAAATAAGCCCAGTGAAGCGGCTTTAGTAATGACATCTCTAACGTCTTTCACACCTGAATTGATGGCACTGAGGGTATAAAAAGGTCTATCTAGCTGATGGGCTATGATGTTGGCTAGTGTAGTTTTACCCACGCCAGGAGGTCCCCAAAATATGATAGAGGGTATGACATTATTTTTTAGTGTTTTTAGCAATACACCATTATCTCCAATAAGGTGTTCTTGTCCTATAAAATCATCTAAAGATTTGGGGCGTAATCGTTCGGCTAAAGGGGCAGACTGCATGGCTTTATTGAATTAGAATTTTTCCGACTTCTTCATTTGTCTTAAGTAAATAAAAGCCTTTTTTAAGATATGGTAGTTCAAAAGAAAAATTATTTTTCAATTCTTTTTCAAAAACTATCTGCCCTTGCATAGTGTATAAGACCACACTTTCTGTTGGATTAACTGTGATTGTCTCACCATTCATAATAGGATTAGGGTAGAATAGGCTAGATTGCAATTCCACATCATCAATCCCAGTAGCTTGGCAAACAGCCTCACAATCTTCAAGTGTAGCATAGTCGCCATCGGCACTACTCAGCTCAACACAACCTTCATCAACACACATATAAGTAGTAAGAGTAGTACCGAAGCCTACAAATACAACAGTATTATTGCCCGAGTTTGGTATGGCTAAAGTGTCCGTTGTTCTGTTGTAATATATATCGGCAGGGTTACTCATGTTGGGAACAACTACCGTTGAACCGCCACTAAAGTCGCTGTTGAATTTACTAATCGCATTATTACTCCATGCCGAAACGTAAAAATCTCCGTTATTATCCATAGAAATACCATCGCAATTTCCTAGATTGGTATTAGCTACAGTGGTATAGCTAGAATCCGACATATCAATTTCATAAATGGGGGCATTATTTCCCCAGCATACTACTAACAGTCGGTCCTCTATATCGTCATAAAAAATACCGTTAGGTGTTTTAGGTAGGTTTTCGATATACATATTTAAGTTACCGCTAACTGTATTGTAGCGATAGATATCTTTACCACTAAAATCCGTAACGAATACATCGTTGCCTTTATGGGTGATGCCATTTGCAAAAGATGCACCAAGGTTTACGTTTACGGTTTGTTCTTCTGTAACAAGGTTATAGGCTTTTAGTCGACTACCACTACAAGCAAATAATTCTTCACCCACTACTTCTAGTCCGTGAGGGCCAGAGCCAACACCTGAAGCGAAAATGTCCAATTCATCGTTAATGGCATCGTAAGAAAGTATTTGACCTTGACTAGAGTTAGACACTAAATAGCGTTGTCCATAACTATCATAATCGACACTTTCAGGGCCATTATAGGATTGAGCGAAAAGACTTGAAAAGCCTAACAGTAAAGCGAAAGTGAATAGTTGTTTCATCCTTATTTAACGATTAGTTTAGTATTGTTACCATTGTTAGATCTAAGGAAGTAAATACCACTTTCTAACAGACCTTGTATCAAAAGACTTCTTTCTTGTACTTTGTTAGAGTAAACGATTTGTCCTTGTAAATTAGAAATATTCAAATGGAAAGGGTTCTCGTAATTTTGGAAGTAAAGCACACCATCTTTAGCAATGGGGTTAGGGTAGAAGTTTATACTTTCTTTCTTATTTTCTTCAATGCTACTCACATCACAAGCGGCCTCACAATCTTCTAGCGTAGTGTATTCGCCACTAGCGTCCATTATTTCCTCGCAGCCATCAGTAGAACAATTGTATGAACTCTCAGCTACATAGTCGGCATTGTAAAGTTCAATAATTTCATTAGGACCTTGACTTGGCCAGTTGAAACCATTTGTAGCAAGATAAATCTTACCGTCAGGGCTTACGCAAATATCTCTTAATCGTCCCCATTCATTATTGAAAAAGTCAGTCTCACCGATAATGTCGTCACCAGAAGAGTTAAATTCAAAACGAACCAATTTCTTGTCTTTCAATACGGTCATCAGTAAAGTATTCTGAAACTCAGGGATAGAAGGGTGGTCGTACCATATAATATCTGAAGGCGCTATGGTAGAAGTACCACTACTCCACAAAGGCTCTATAACATTATATTCTTGGCAGTAATCACTTTCAGTAAAATTGCTTGATAAATCTTCAGCGTAGCTATAATCTACTGAAATGTTGTCACAAAAGCCTTGAACGTTAGGCCAGCCAAAGTTTCCATTAGCTTCTAAGATGTTTAATTCATCATCATTACTAGGACCGTGTTCAGAGCTGTAAATAATACCGTTTGGTCCAAGGGCTAAACCCTGTGCATTTCTATGACCAATAGACCACACATAGCTGTATGGACTTGGATTATCGGCTTTAGGCTGTCCGAAGTTGCCACCATTAGCATCGATATCTATACGGAGAGTTTTACCCGTTAGAGCTGTTTCATCTTGAGAAGCCATCCAATCTTGTGCATCACCAGTTGTGACTAATAAAGTGGTGTTGTCTATAGCTAAAAGTCGGCAACCAATATGTGTACTGTTACCATCTATACCATCTACCATTATGGTTTCATTGACAAGAGCATCATTATCAAAATCATATTCATAATACACAATTTTTTCACTAGCGCCACCAGCAGAATAATAGGTGTAAGCCATAAATACATAGGGAGCGCCATTGTTGAAGTCAGGATGTATTTCCATACCTAATAGCCCCGATTCGTATTGATCGTACAACTGAGGGGCTAGGTTTAATAGAATATATTGTTCTCCAGTTTCTACATTTACTCGACTAACGATTCCTGAACGTTCGGTAACCCAAATATGGTCATCTGGCCCCCATTTTATTTCCCAAGGGACATCTAGTCCTCCTATAACTTCTCTTTCAGTAAGGATGGTGTTACCAACTTGAATTTGAGCAAAGGTGTTGCTAGCTAGTAGTGTGACAAATAATAGAATTAGGTACTTTTTCATAATGAAGATTTTGTTATTGTATTGGTTAAAGTCTTACAAATATCGTTAAAAAATAGCTTAATAATCTATTCACAAGCAAAATTTAAATTGATGTTTCACAAAATAAAAGTTTGATAAAAAAGTTTAAATTTGAACACAAACTAATTTTACAACTTATGAAACTGAGTAATTACATTTTATTATTGTTTGCAGTAGCAACGATATATTCTTGCAAATCTAATCAAGGATTGAGCGTAGAAGATCAAGGGGAAGTATTGATAGAACAGTATTGTTCTGGAGACAAGTATTTTTCTGATAAAAACACCTTTAGAGGCAATGCATTAGGAGAAAGTCAAGACCAAATGACTGCAAAGAAGAAAGCACGTTCTAATGCCCAGGCAGAATTAGCTAAAACCATTAGTTCAACGATGAAGATTGTTGGAGATAATTATGTGAACTCTACTGAGTTTAACAATAAGGAAGAAGTAACGGAAACATTCAACGAAATGAGTAGAACTGTAGTTGATGAAACCTTAAACGGTGTTGTTACGATTTGTGAGAAGATGACTAAGACTTCTGATGGCAAGTACAAGTGTTACATGGCATTGGAGTTAGCTGCTGAAAAATTAGCATCAAAGTATCACGAAAGACTTTCTAAAGATGAAAAGATAAAGGCAGATTATAACTATGAGAAGTTTAAAGAAACCTTTGAAAAAGAAATGGAAAAGTTATCCAAGGGATACTAAGAAATAGCAATTATTTTTAAATATTAAACTCGCCTTCGGGCGAGTTTTTTTTAGTCTTTGACAAAGCTATTGACGAAGTCGGGAATAACAGTCTTTTTAATTTCTTTGATAGCTTGTTGATAGGATTCGTTATCTGCTTGTTCAAAATCCAACTGTATCCCTTTTATTTTATTAATGGTCTTGCTGAATATGACTCTGTCTTCTAAGTCTTTAGCTTGTACATTCATATCCAAAAATGCCGTAAACATTTTTTGTCCTTTCTTCTCTATGCCTTTTCTAGTATCGGCTTTTACAGTAAGAAATATTTGAGCATCGTTTTTATTGCCTACAGGAGTGAAGCTCATTTTACTAAGGGCAGATTCTACAGTAAAGCGTAAGTCTGAACCATTTTCATCTTTACCAAAATGTTTTTCTTCAGTTTGCACATATATTGTTGGTGTATATACATAGACTGGTACATTGATTTGGTGGGTTTTAATGCCTTTGAACAATTTTTTTATGAATTCGCTATCGCTACCTTCGTCTAGCCAAGCTTGAAAATCTATACCGACTTCTATTTTTTGTACGGTCTCTACACTTTTTATTTTGGGTACAGAAGTAATAAAAACACCATTGGTATCGGTACTTTGGCTGAGGTCTTTTAACTCTAGAAATACAGATGAAGTGATTAGGGGTATGTCAGCTAGTCGATTGCCTTCGTGTTGTACGGTCAATTTAATTCTATCTACAGAGTTGCCAATCATAGCTTTAATCTTTTTGCTTTGGCAAAAGATTTGATAGTCATCTATATAAGAGCGAAAACGAGCAATGATTTCACTACCAAGAAATACGGTTTCTCTGTCAAATTCAGTTTTTAGTGGCTCACTAAGGTAAGGTTCCAAAACATCTAAGGCTTTGACGTAGAAAATGTATTTTTCCTTGAGTGGCGTATAATACATAATGGCTTTGTTCAAAAAGTATTTTGATTCTTCTATCGCTTCTTGTATTCTAGCCGTTCTAGTTTCTTGATATAGTTGTTTGCTGAGTCGGTAATACACCCAATATTCATTTTGTTGTGTGAACGTACCAGTCAATTCGTAGCCCTCAAGTATTTCGTTGGCTTTTACTTCGATGTTAGATTTATAATCTTCTTCGTAGCCATATTCTCTATCCATTTGTAGAAATACCGATTGAGAAGAAATACTGACTTTGATTTGTGAGCTGAGGTTTTGCAGCGCATTTTGTTGGGCTACTTGAATATAGTCTTGGGGGTGAGTGCTTCTATCGGCTATGCCTATTCCAATATAATGGCTATCAGAAACGGGATATTCTTTTACCCAAGCAGGAATACCAGCATCTAGCACGGTAGTCTGTTTTGAGGATTGGCAAGAAATGATAAAAAGGCTGAGAATGAGTAGGGTTAGTTTATTCATTTTCTGGATTATAATTGTTAAGCATTTGACTCACTTCTGTTGCAATTTCTTGATAGATATCGTTGGCTAAAGCGTTCACTGATAGGAGAGTTTTTTTGTTTTTAAACAAGTTTCTTAAGGCTCTTTTTTGGGAGTATGAGGTTTCTACAACATCGTTAGGGCTTTGTTTGCTTTGCCACCTCCAATTACCGGGAACAATATTCCTGTAGTTAGTGTTGGATTCAGCAAAATGGACTTCATCACTACGATTTAAATTAATGAGTTTAGTCAATAGTATCTCGCCACTTTCGGTAGAGATAAGCTGAAACTGGAAACCTACTTGTACGCGAGTACTTCCTCTGTACTCTTGGTATTTTATTTTGTCATATACCGTTTCGTAAAAATACTTTTCTGTTTCTTCGTCATACTTACGAACTTTCCTTTCTGCCCAAGCCTTTTTTTCAGTTCTAACGATTGGGTTTTTTTGTTTAGAAAAACTGACTAGCTTACCAGAAATTATAGCTTTAGCACCGATAAGCTCACCCGCTTGGGCGTTAGTATTTTCTGCTACTTGACCACTAAGCCCCATAATTTGTTCGTCTATAAAACTTTGAGTGTAGGTTCTGTCAACAAGTTTGATGAAGGGATTATTTAGTTTCATCATTTTATCACTCACTAGTGCCGATATAGCCGATTCGCCACCACTTTGTCGTGTGGCATTATCAAATTTTACGATAGCAATAGTAAATAGTCCAGCCTCTAGAGCTAGTGCTTTTCTTTCTTTAGTTTCTTGGTAAGAGTTAGGTATTTTGTCGTACTCGTAGTAGGCAGAGCGAAATTTTTCTAACTCTAGAAATTCATTAGCTTTTCTGTAGATAGGCTCAAAAGTAGCAACATTTTTAAGGTCGTTAACATTTTTGAAGTTAGGCTTGAGTAGGGCAACCTCTTTTAGCAGTTTTTCAGACTCAGAAAAATTCTCTTGTTCTAATAAGTCCATAGCTTCAACATAAATGGTACTGACGTAATCATCTACCAAGCTGTTATAATCGGTGGTATATGTGCTAGGGATATCTATAGTAATGTTGTACTTATTTATTTTTTCTTTTGTATCATTAGCATTTCTGTAATGATAGATAGCAGCTCTTTTATCGCCAAAGTTTTTAGACTTGAAAAAATCATCTAAATAAGCGTTTACTTGCTTTTGTCCTGAAGATCGAAGCCCTTCTTTAGCCCCAATAAAATCTCCTTTTTTATCTAAGGCTTTCATATACTTTATGCTAGCGTCTTGATACAGATTCTTTTCAGCGAATTTATCGCCTTTTTTGGTCAATGACTTTGGGGTGTCACAACTTGTTAAGGTAAAGATTAGAAGTGAGCATAAAATGAGTTTGAAATACAAAGTGTTCATCTCACAAAAATAGTTTTTTTTGGAAATCATTTTATAATTGTATTTTTACGATGAACAATTAAAAAAATGACAGATAAAACAGCAGAAGCCATTAAGGTAAAATTATTAGAAGGCAAACGATACAGTTTTTGCAGTTGTGGGTTGAGTAAAAACTTACCCTATTGCGACAACGCCCATCGAGAGTACAATGAAAAGGAGGGGACAGATTACAAATCTCTTAAAATTTTCCCTAAAGAAGATACGGAAGTATTGGTTTATTCAGCCACTTGGAAGCGTTGATAAATTGTAGAAAACTTTAGTATTAAATCACTTTGGTGTCAAACACTATCTTTAATTTTAGAAAAAAAATAAAATGAAAAAATATTTTATGTCTGTAGTCTTTAGTATGGGTTTATTTTGGGCGTATGGACAGCAAGAAGCTGATAGTACACTTACAAGCGAAGAAATCCAATTTAGAGATTCTATAGCGGCTATCAATACCAATAACGTTTTAATTCAAGAGATACAAGAATCATATAACGCTGGTGCAGAGGATTTTGCGTCATCTAACTTTAAGGAAGCTATTACGTCTTTTGAATCTGTTATTGTTTTGGATTCTGCTAATGCAGACGCTTACTTTAATAAAGGTTTATCCCACAAGGAGTTAAAGAATTATGAAGTAGCTATTTCTGATTTTGAAAGTGCCTTTAGCATAGACGACAGCTATTTTGATGCCATTTTTAATATTGCCAAGTGTTACGAATTATTGAATAATAAGGAACTAGCCCTAAGCACTTATGATCGTTTATTGTCCATAGATCCTAGTCGAGCTGAGGCGGCATACAACCAAGGTGTATTGTATTATTTACAAAAGGATTACGATAATGCTATCAAAGCCTATTCTAAGGCCATAAAGATAGACCCTTATTATGCCTATGCGCTAAACGATAGGGGCAGTTGTTTTCGAGCATTAGAAGACTATGACAAGGCCATAGCCGATTATTTAGAAGCTAGTAAGAATGATCCCCAAGCTTTTATTTTTAACAATTTAGCAAGTGCTTATCGAAAAGCAGGGGATAAAGACCAAGCCATTGATTTTTACACCAAAGCCATACAGTCCGATGCCAATTATGAAATGGCATACAACAACAGAGGCACGGTCTATTTTGAATCCGAGAACTACGATATGGCACTCAAAGACTTTAAGAAAGCGATAGAGATAAATTCCGATTATGCTATGGCATTATGCAACAGAGCTGCCATCTATCACTTGCAAGAACACTATACTGGCGCTTTGGCTGATTTGGAACAAGCGGTTAAGCTACAGCCCAAAAATGTCACAGCTCTACTCAATAGAGGTATTACAAGAGAAATGCTAAGAGATGTTGAAGGGGCTTGTCAAGACTGGCAAAAAGCCTATCAATTGGGTATGGAAAAAGCCAATGAATATTACATTAACAATTGCGAATAAATAGAGATATGAAACAGTTTATTACACTAGTATTATCCTTAATGACTTGTGGCTTATTCGCTCAAGATGTAGCTTTCAAGAAAGGTAATTTTAAAGACTATAAAGCAGGTTTTGAAAAAGCCAAAGCTAATTTAGAATCGGGTGACGAATGGTTGGAGAAAGGAAAGGCTCAAGTGTTGTCTATGGTGTACGCCGCTAATGAGTACTCCAAAGCCTTAGAATTTTATTTACCTGCTCAGGAGTTTAACCCTAATAATGCAGATTTAAATAGAAAAGTAGGTCATGCTTATTTGTATACCAACACCCCTTACAAGGCTATGCCTTTCCTTAAAAAGTCCTTAGAGTTGGCAGGAGATGATGCAGAGCCTTTTTTATATTTTTTACTTGGTAAAGCCTATCAGTTAGAGCAAGATTTTGAAGAAGCTGAAAAGTCGTTTTTACGCTATGGTACTTTAGCTAGTGATAAAGAGTTAGAACCCTACAAGAAGCTGAATAGAAAGCACATAAAAGAAAGTAAGAGTGGTGCTGAGATTTTTGGTATGAAAACACGAGTATGGGTAGATAACGTCAAGGAGTTAAATTCCTTTTACGATGACATAGCCCCGAGTATTTCTGCTGATGGTTCAGAGATTATCTTCAACACCAACAAGAGCGGTAATTTTGATATTTACTCGGCTGAGCGTAAAAATAGAAAGTGGCAATCTTTAAAAGCCCTAAATAGTCTAAATAGCGAGGGCGATGATGTATCTTCTTCTTTGGCCTATGACGGTCAGCGTTTGTTATTATTCAAATACACCGATAGTCAAAGTGATATTTACGAATCTAAACTCAAAGGAACGGAATGGAGTGAGCCTAAGCTCAAGATGTCAAAGGTGGTCAATACCGATGCCAATGAAACCTTTGCTTCTTACGACCCTCAAGATATCAAAGTCTATTTCATTACCGATGGGGGCTATGGTGGCGATAAGAACATCAGTTTTAGTGGTAAAAAAGATATGAAAGAAACCTTTTGGGGAAAAGCACAGAGTGCAGGGCAAGAGGTCAATTCAGGTTTTCAAGAAGGGTCGGTATATATGGCAGCCGATGGCAAAACCATGTATTTCTGTTCTCAGGGGCATACGTCTATAGGAGGCTATGATGTTTTTGTTTCTTACCGTAACGAATTGGGGCTTTGGGGCGAACCTATCAATATGGGTTATCCTATAAATACCCCTTACGATGAATTGTATTTTAGCATTTCTGCCAATGGTAAAAAAGCCTACTTCGCCTCTAATAGAGATGGTGGTAATGGCGGTATGGACATCTATTGTGCTACCTTTTGGGGCGAACCTAAAAAACCGACCGTAGCTAGTGAGGACAACCTCATTGCTAGTATTGCCTCGCCTATAGAAGACACCTACATACCAAAAAGTGTGGAGGTTACGTTGGCGAATAGCTTAACTGTTTTCAAAGGGCGTATTTTAGATGGTCTATTGCAAGACCCTATAGAAGCAGAAATAAAAATATTTGATAATGCTACGGGAGATGTGTATGCCGTTATGCGTTCTAACAGTGCTACGGGCAAATTCTTATTGTCTTTACCATCGGGATTGAATTATGGTATTTCGGTAGAGGCAGAAGGCTATTTATTCCATTCAGAAAACTTCAATTTACCTGAAGGTTCAGCCTACAACATGATTAATAAAGACATCGAATTGAAGAACATCGATATCGGTAGTAAAATTGCTTTGAGAAACGTATTCTTCGATACAGGGAAAGCTGAGGTTAAGATAGATTCTTATCCCGAGCTAGACCGTTTGATACAACTGATGACCGATGTACCCAGTCTTAAGATTGAGCTTTCTGGACATACTGACAATGTGGGTGGCGATGCTGCCAATCAAAAGCTATCACAAAGACGAGCAGAAGCCGTTAGAGCCTATTTAGTTTCTCGTTCTGTAGATGGGAGTAGAGTTACAGCTATGGGCTATGGGGCAAGTCGTCCAGTAAATAGCAACAACACCAAAGCGGGTAGAGCCAATAACAGACGAACAGAGTTTGAAATCACAGCCAATTGATGCCGCAGTACTTGACCTTAGCAATTATTTTATCCTTTCAACAATCCCCTAAGGGATATGACCTAGATTTATAAGCAATGAAGCACCTTTTTTTTGACCTTGACGGCACAATTATAGAGCCCAAAGAAGGCATTGTCAATTCTATACGTCATGCTGCCGATTTGATGGGAGTAGTGATGCCTAACGAAGAGGAGTTGCATCAATTCATAGGCCCGCCCATTATGGATTCTTTTCAAGAGAAGTTAAAGCTTAGCTATGAACAAGCTTTGGAGGCAGTCAGTCATTTCAGACGTTATTATGCTGAAACTTGCATACACCAAAACGCTTTGTTTACAGGTATTGCCGATGTTTTACATGCCCTCAAGCAAGAAGGCTTCACCCTTTATGTAGCGACTTCTAAACCGACGGTCTTTGCGAAAGAAATATTAGCAGAACACGCATTAGATAAATACTTTGTGGAGATAGTAGGTTGTAATTTGGACAATAGTCGTAGCTACAAAACAGAAATTATAGCTTATATACTTGAGAAGTACGCCCTAGACCCTAAAGACTGTTTGATGATTGGCGATACTAAATTTGATATTATTGGAGCCAAAAACCACCACATGCTATGTGTTGGTGTCAGCTACGGTCACGGCGATTTTTCAGAACATCAGCCCCATTATGTCGTGGATACTTGCCACGATTTGCAATTGTTGATAAAAAAAGAATTTCCGTTATAATAAATAACTTATATTTGGAATAGCTTAACCGCTAATAACAAGCTTAATTTTTCAAGTTTTTTTATGAAGCAACCCATGTTTATCCGCATGGGTTCCTTATTTTAAAGACTTAAAAAACCATGAAAAAACAATTGATTCTAAGCCTGTTATTCCTTTTGAGTATTGCTGTTGGGCATTATCACTCATCTTTTTTAGAGCACTTAAAATTCAGTACCACACCTGCTATGACCATAGCAATACCCAATAGACTCATGATGCCATAACTTTCCCCAAAGAGCAGGTAGCCAATGGCTAAGGCGTAAATGGTGCCTACGTACTTAAGACTTATCATCTTGTTGGCTACACTACTTTGTATGCCCTTAGTCATCAGTATTTGGGCAATTTGAGTAAATAGTCCCATCAGTAAAAGGTACAACCAGTCTGTACCTTGTGGTGTCACCCAATTCAAATAGGACAGTACCGACATAATGGGAATAGCCACCAAAGGGAAATACAAGACTACGACTACAGGGTGTTCTGTGTATTTTAGTTGGCGTATGCAAGTGTATGCCATACCTGAAAACATAGCAGAGCAAATGCCTATGAGCATAAAGGTGACCGAAATACGCTCGTCAAAACCTTTTATCAAGGCTACTCCAGCAAAGGAAACGCCAAAGTATAGCCATTGTTTGATTTGCATTTTTTCCTTGAGAAAGATAGCTGCAAAGAGGGCAGTAAAGATGGGCGAAAGGTATTGTAAAGTCACGGCACTAGCTAGGGGTATGTTTTGTAAAGTATAGAAAAATAGCAATAGGGCAGTAGTGCCAAAAATACCTCGCATCAACAAGACCTTTTTATTGTTGCCCAATAGGGGTATGCCTAACTTTTGGAGCATAGCCACACTCAAAACGATAGAGACGATGGAACGGAATAAAATGAGCTCGTGGGCTGGAATATGGGGCAAGTACTTCACACAGATTTGCATGAGGGCAAAAGCTAGTGTAGAACCTAGCATATAATAGACGCCTTGTTTCACTGAAAGAGTTGTTGTAAGGCTTGTGAGGGGCTGAGTTTAGCCTCCATGACTTCTTGTTCCAATTGGGCTATTTGGCTTTGGTGTTGGCTATAAAAGTCTTCTTCCAAACGGACTTTTATGATCTGATGAAACCAATAACGGTTTTGCTCTTGGCGTTGACTTTGTAATGTCCCTCGTTCTTGGGTCCATTTGCGATAAGCCTTTATAGTTTCCCAAGCTTGGTCAATATGTTGTTTTTCCAATGCCGAACAAATACCCACCTGTGGAGTCCAACCGTTGGGGTTGTGAGGGAAAAGGTGTAAGGCTGTTTTGTATTGGGCTTGGGCTTTTTTAGCTGGAATGAGGTTATCCCCATCGGCTTTATTGATGAGTAAGATATCCGCCATTTCCATTATGCCTCGTTTGATGCCTTGTAGCTCGTCACCAGCCCCAGCCAACATAAGCAATACAAAGACGTCCACCATAGAATGAACGGCTGTTTCGGATTGTCCTACGCCTACCGTTTCTATGAGTATGACTTCATAACCAGCAGCCTCGCAAAGGAGTATGCTTTCTCGTGTTTTTTTGGCTACGCCACCCAAAGAACCTGCCGTTGGTGAGGGGCGAATAAATGCCAAATCATCAACCGACAATTCGTGCATACGGGTTTTGTCACCCAATATACTACCTCCTGATTTTTCACTAGAGGGGTCAATGGCTAAAACAGCTACCTTAATCCCTTGTGCTGTAAGGTGTTTACCTAGGGCTTCTATAAAAGTGCTTTTGCCTACTCCGGGAACTCCCGTTATACCTATACGCAAAGATTGTCCGCTATGGGCTAATATGTCTTGTAGGATGCTTTGGGCTTCTTGCTGATGCTCGGTAAGTGTACTTTCCACTAGGGTAATGGCTCTAGCCAATGCCGAACGATTCCCTGCTATAACCTCTTGACTGAGCTTATTCATCGAGCAATTGCTTTAAAATGTCAATAGCCGCTTGGGCAATGACTGTTCCGGGTCCAAAAATACCACTCACTCCAGCTTGGTACAAGAAATCGTAGTCTTGTTGTGGAATCACGCCACCAGCAATAACTAATATATCGCCACGCCCCACAGCTTCAAGTTCACTAATGACTTGTGGCACTAAGGTTTTGTGTCCTGCTGCCAGAGAAGATACGCCCAAAATATGCACGTCATTTTCTATGGCCTGTTTGGCGGCTTCTTTAGGCGTTTGGAACAAAGGGCCCATATCCACATCAAAGCCCAAATCGGCAAAGGAGGTGGCTACCACTTTAGCTCCTCTATCGTGGCCATCTTGTCCCATCTTAGCGACCATCAAACGGGGACGTCTTCCTTTTTGCTTTTCAAATGTAGCACTAAGCTCTAAAGCTGCTTTGAAATGTGGGTTGTCTTCTATTTCCATCTTATAAACACCTGATATCGAATTGTTTTGTGCCTGATAGCGACCAAAAACCGTTTCACAAGCATACGAAATTTCGCCCAAAGTAGCTTGTTTTTGGGCGGCTTCTACAGCAAAAGCCAATAAGTTGCCCTCCCCATTTTCACAGGCTTGGCTAATGGCATCTAGAGCTTGTTGTACAGCGACTTCATCGCGTTGGTCTTTGAGATCTTGGAGTTGTTTTATCTGAGATAAACGGACTGCTGTATTGTCTACTTCCAAAATATCCAAGTCTTGTTCTTCGGATTTGTTCTTATAAGCATTAACCCCAACAATAGTATCTTTTGCACTGTCTATTCGGGCTTGTTTTCTAGCGGCGGCTTCTTCAATACGCATTTTTGGTAAGCCTGTTTCTATGGCTTTTGCCATACCACCCAATTCCTCAATTTCTTGTATGTGTTCCCACGCTCTTTGGGCGATGTCGTGAGTTAGCTTTTCTACATAATATGAACCGCCCCAAGGGTCTACCGTTTGACATAAGCCAATATCTTTTTGTAGGTAAATCTGTGTATCTCTTGCAATTTTAGCTGAAAAATCGGTAGGTAAAGCGATGGCCTCGTCTAAAGCGTTGGTATGCAAAGATTGTGTGCCACCCATGACGGCTGACATGGCCTCAATACAGGTACGGCTGACATTATTGAAAGGGTCTTGCTCAGTCAAACTCCAACCACTCGTTTGGCAATGGGTTCTTAGAGCCAAAGATTTAGGGTTTTTAGGATTGAATTGCTTAACAATTTTTGCCCATAGCAAACGGGCGGCTCGCATTTTGGCAATTTCCATAAAGTGATTCATGCCAATGCCCCAAAAGAAAGATAGGCGAGGAGCGAAGGTGTCAATGTCCATACCTGCCATTATGCCCTTGCGTATGTATTCTAAACCATCGGCTAAGGTATACGCCAATTCTATATCTGCCGTAGCACCAGCCTCTTGCATATGATAACCCGAAATACTGATACTGTTGAATTTGGGCATGTGCTCAGAAGTGTATTTGAAAATATCCGAAATGATTCGCATAGAATGTTGGGGCGGATAGATGTAAGTGTTACGCACCATAAATTCTTTAAGGATATCGTTTTGTATAGTTCCCGCTAAGTCTTTTTGGTCTACGCCTTGCTGTTGGGCGGCTACAATATAAAATGCCATAATGGGCAATACCGCACCATTCATAGTCATAGAAACGGACATTTTATCTAAGGGAATGCCATCAAACAAGACGTTCATATCGGAGATGGAGTCTATGGCTACACCAGCTTTGCCAACATCGCCTTCTACTCTAGTGTGGTCGGAATCGTAACCCCTATGGGTAGCTAAATCAAAAGCTACCGATAAGCCTTTTTGCCCAGCGGCTAGATTTCTTCTGTAAAAGGCATTAGATTCTTGTGCCGTAGAAAAACCAGCGTACTGACGAATAGTCCACGGGCGACTGACGTACATAGACGAATAAGGTCCTCTCAAATTGGGGGCTATACCAGCTCCAAAATGAATGTGCTCAAGGTCTTGAATATCTTCTTTAGTGTACTTGCTTTTGACGGCTATTTGTTCTGCCGTATGCCACAATGCTTGTTCAATATTTTCAAGCTTTCCTTCTTGTCTTTCAGATTTTAAAAAGTTTTGGGTTAGGGCTTCTATGAAGTAGCTTCCTGCACTAGGGTCTTGTACTTTTTCTAAAAAACTTTCTTCCCTCAGGATATGATGTTGGTTTCGTGCCAAACGGTTCGAAAAGTCAGTGACTTCCTCAAAAGATTGGTTGTATGGGCGTATCATAAGAGCATCACAACCCCCAAAAATAGCCGACATACTTTCGGTAGTCGTTCGCAATAAATTATTGTAAGGCTGTTCAGTTGTTTTATTGGCTAAAGTAGTTTGCGCCAATATAAAGGGTATGGTGTTATTTATTGTTTCAAAGGCTATGAAGAAAGCCCTCATTTTAGCTATTTCTTTGAAGTAATCGCTACCTATGCTAAACACATATTGTGAGCTTAGCTGACCTTCTTCAATAGCTTGGTAAATGTCATCGACAAAAACCGTATGGTAAACGTAATTTGGAAGATTTCCTTTGTTTTCGTATCCGTGAAAAGCTCCTAAAATGTCTTCAGGGTTGAGCCCTCTTTCTTGTACTAAATCCTCAAACTCTTGTATGCTTTCTTTGGAATAATTTTCAAAATCTATTCGGATGTGTTGTATGAGTACATCTTGAAGTAGTATTTTTAATTCTTGTGGATTGGAAAAGCACAAAGCCGTCATGCCATTTTGTAAGGCTTCCAAAGCCTGTAGATTGCCTTTTTTAGGGTCTGAGCCATCTATCCACTGTACCGATTCCCAACTTTCAGTAATTGGTAGGGGGTTAAAGTGCTTGTGCGTATCCGAATGATAAAAAGGAAGCGTACCCTCTGAGCTAATGAGATTCTCAAAGGTTTTACCTTTTAGGTCGGCACATAATTTGTCTTTCCATTGCTGACTGCTAACAGCAGCAAATTCTGAAAATAATTTATTCATCGGAATCTATGATAACTATGACGTCTTCGTTTTCCTTTTTCATCAAGTACTTCTCTCTAGCAAATTTCTCTTGCGTTTCTTGATTGTTGGTCAGGTCAAATAGAGCAACACTATCTTTTTCTATTTCGTCTTGGTAGTAATTTTTTTGTTCTTTCAAATCCTCAATTTCGGATTTCAGTTTGGCTTGTTTTATCCAGTTGTTGGAGTCAAAAAAGGCTACCCATACGATAAGGATTAGCGTAACAAGTATAAACTTGTTCTTTAAGATAGGGGGTAATTTATCGTAATACTCTTTCAACATTGTTCTCAAAAGTAAAAAAAAGCGTTGGATTCATATCCCAACGCTTAAAATTTAATTATCCTAAAAATGGATACCTGTAGTCTTGAGCAGGAACAAAGGTTTCCTTAATGGTGCGTGGTGATACCCAACGCAATAGGTTGAGTATAGACCCTGCCTTATCGTTAGTTCCAGAACCTCTAGCTCCCCCAAAAGGTTGTTGTCCTACAACAGCCCCAGTTGGCTTATCGTTGATGTAGAAGTTACCAGCTGCATTTTCCAAAGCTTTAGAGGCTTCTTCAATAGCATATCTGTCAATAGAGAATATAGCACCTGTAAGCGCATATTCACTTGTATTGTCCACCAACTTTAAAGTGGCTTTCCAATCCTTAGGCTCGTAAACGTAAATGGTAATGACCGGTCCAAAAATTTCTTCACACAAGGTTCTGAATTTAGGATTGCTTGTTAGCACTATGGTAGGTTCTATGAAGTAGCCTTTAGATTTATCGTATCCACCGCCAACAATAATTTCAGCATCGTACTGTTCCTTGACGTAGTCAATGTATTGTGCAATTCTATCGAATGCCTTTTCGTCTATGACAGCATTGATGAAGTTGGAAGGGTCTTCAGGACTTCCCATTTTAAAGGAGTTAGCATCTGCCACAATTTGTGTTTTGACTTCTTCCCATATATTAGAAGGGATATAGGCTCTAGATGCTGCCGAACATTTTTGTCCTTGGTATTCAAAAGCACCTCTTGAAATACCTGTAGCCACTTCAGCAGGAACTGCCGATTCGTGAGCTATGATAAAGTCCTTACCACCTGTTTCGCCAACTATTCTTGGGTAGCTTCTGTATTTTTCTATGTTGTTGCCTATAGTTTTCCAAAGGTGTCTAAATACGCCAGTAGAACCCGTAAAATGTAAGCCCGCAAAGTCTTTGTGATTGAATACCACATCGCCTAAAACAGGACCGCTTACTGGTACTAAATTAATAACGCCATCAGGTAGTCCTGCTGCTTTGAACAAATCCATTATGACCTTAGCAGAATATACTTGAGTTCCAGCCGGTTTCCATACAATGACATTACCCATCATAGCAGGTGCAGCACAAAGGTTAGCACAGATAGAAGTGAAGTTAAAAGGAGTAATAGCTAATACAAAACCTTCCAATGGTCGGTGTTCTAATCTGTTCCACATACCTGGTGCAGATTCGGGTTGCTCGCTATACAATTGAGTGACGTACTCGGCATTGAATTTGAAAAAGTCTATGAGTTCACAAGCGGCATCTATCTCAGCTTGAAAGACATTTTTAGATTGTGCTAACATAGTAGCGGCATTTATTTTTGCTCGGAATGGCCCAGCTAATAAATCGGCAGCTTTTAAAAAGATAGCTACCCTTTGGTGCCAAGGCATAGCCGCCCATTCCTCTCTAGCAGCTAAGGCCGCATCAATAGCCATATTGACGTGTTCTGCAGTAGCCATACTATATTGTCCCAAAACATGCTGATGATCATGTGGAGGAACCATATTGATTTTTTCTGATGTGTGAATTGTTTCACTACCAATGTATAGTGGTACATCTATGGTTGAATTATACATAGCTTGGTATGTGCTCAATAATTCTTCTCGTTCAGGACTACCTAACTCGTATGATTTTACGGGCTCGTTGGTAGCTACTGGTACATTAAAAACGCCTTTTGACATATTTTTTTAGTTTATTTAGTAATTGGTGCAAATTTATAGGAATATACCATCATAACAAGTCTTTTGAAGTCAGTTTTTGAATTCCTATCAACTGGTCGTATGATTCTCCTGTTGGTCTGTGATAAATGTATACATGATAATCGTTTACAGTTTGGTAATGAGTGCCTTCTATGAATCTGTTGATATTGCCACCTTCGTATTTTTTAAGAACATACTCGTAATTATAATAACCTTGTTTGAGGTATATATTGGCTTCATAATAGTTTTTTTCTGAATTGTAAATCATAAGATGACTTTCTGGAAAACCATAGTCGCTAATTTGTCCGAAAACATAAAGGTCGCCATGACTAATTTCGTGCTCGTATTGAAGTGTAAAACGTACTAAAGCATAATCGGCTTCTATGGCATTTCTTGAGCCTTCTTGTACTCGTATCAAACGCTTACCATTGATGTCTTGTGCTAAACCCGAGTAACGTTGAAAACGTCTAGCCTCGTCAGTTCTTAATACTACTTTGTGAGTATCGGCTTCAAAGCTAATATCTGCTAATCGTTCAGAAAGGTAACGCAAACTTTGTATGTCAAAAAATCGGTATTCGTTACCGCCGTCAAAGAGGTTTTCGTCTTCGTAATCGTAAACGATTTCATCATCTTTTACAAATACAGCTTGTAGGCCACTAATGGCATTGTCCCATCTAGAATTTTGAGTAATTATTGGCATAATATCACCAAATGGATTGTCAATCTCGTAACCGCTATGATGTATGCTAAAGTCTATTTCGTGTTGGTAGTTGCGTTGTTCTAAATCTGTGGCTCGTTTGACACTTCCTTTGACCGATACTTTTTCGTCCATTATCATCATTCTTTGACTAAGGATAGGCTGGTCTCTTTGATTTTCTTTAAATACGATTAGTAGGTAATTTCCAGAAAGGCTAGGTTTTAAATTAGCACTAGGTATGACAGTTTGGTAGTGGACGTAATTTTGTATGGTGTTAAATGAAAATTGATAATCTGTGATGGGCTCTTCGTAAAAACCTTCCAAGTATTCACTTTCCATGAGGTCGGAAGGAGTCCAGTCGGCATTACAATGAATTAGGGTGTAGGCGTAGTTTTGAGGGTTGCTAGAAAGGTCATCAAAAGAGAGCAGAAGACTGTCTTTAAAGGATAGGTGTATGAGTGGATTTCCCATTTCAAAACGTAGAGGATGTAGCTGTACACTGTGAATTGAAGGGTTGTAAATGGCATTCTCATAGCGTAAGGTATTTTCTAACGTAAGGTCTTGGCTAATCGTTTCATCTACTTCTGTTTCATCAATTACCAAAATTTCAGAGCTTTCATCATCATATAAAGATTCGTTAAATTGTGCTGTTTTTTTAGAGCCTCCGCAAGAAAAAAGTAAGCCGCAACAGAATATTGATAGTGTTAAAGTATTTTTCAAAGTCTTAATTTTTATTATTTACTACTTTTTTACTCATTTATTACCACTTTTCCAATAAATAAAGCTCACTCTTATTTAGAATCATTATAAATTAAAAATTCTTATTGAAATGTGATGCATTTAGTTTGCTGCAAATGTATATTTTTGCGAGCGAAAATCACAATTTTTTACAAAAAGAGATGTCAAAAGATATCAGATTAAAAAAAGGCCTTAATATCAACCTACAAGGGGAGGCCGATAAAGTTTACGCCAGTATTCCTCAATCACAAAACTTTAGTATTAAACCAACAGACTTTCACGCTCTGACACCCAAAATGGTTGTCAATGAGGGTGATAAAGTCAAAGCTGGTTCTTGCTTGTTCTTTGATAAGTATGACGAACGCATTCGTATCTCATCGCCTGTAAGTGGTGAAGTGACAGAAATTGTTCGTGGTGCTAAGCGTAGAATTATGGAGGTTAAAATTGCTGCCGATTCAGAAGTTAGTTACGAAAGTTTTTCACTAGACGCTAATGCTTCTAGAGAGCAAATTATTAAAGGCTTATTGGATAGTGGCGTTTGGCCATTTATTCGTCAAAAGCCATTTGATACGATAGCTAACCCTTCGGACAATCCTAAAGCTATATTTATTTCTACATTTGATACTGCTCCTTTAGCACCAGATAACGATTTCGTTTTACATGGTTTAGACAAGGAGTTCCAAATGGGAATAGAGGTTATTAAGAAATTGACAGACGGTAAGGTACACCTCAATGTTGATGGTAATACTAATCCATCCAAAGTATTTACGGATTGTAAGGGAGTGGAAATCAACAAAATTTCCGGCCCACACCCAGCAGGTAATGTCGGTGTGCAAGTTCATCACATAGACCCTATTAACAAAGGCGATGTGGTTTGGTATTTGTATCCCCAAGATGTTCTAACTATTGCACGTTTGTTTACTGATGGTAAATACGATGTATCTCGAATGGTAGCTTTGACTGGTTCTCAAGTTGAAAGACCACGTTATTACAGAACAATTTCTGGCGCATCTATCTCCAATATGATATCTGAAAATTCTATTAAAGATGGTAGCAACCGATTTATTAGTGGTAATGTACTTACTGGTACTCAAATTTCTGCTGACGGTTGTATTGGCTTTTACGATTCTCAGATAACTGTAATTCCTGAGGGTAATGAGCAAGAATTTTTAGGTTGGATTGCTCCAGGTCTACAAAAATTCTCGATGTCTAAGTCGTATTTTTCGTGGTTAACACCAGCTAAGAAATACAATTTGAATACAAACTACAATGGTGAAGAAAGATCTTATGTAGTTACTGGGCAGTACGAAAAAGTCTTGCCTATGGATGTTTATCCTATGCAGCTTATCAAAGCGTGTATGATTGAAGATATCGATTCTATGGAGCAATTGGGTATCTATGAAGTGTCTGCAGAAGACATGGCACTTTGCGAATTTGTATGTACTTCTAAAATGGAAGTTCAAAGTATCATTCGTGAAGGCTTAGATTTGGTTAAAAAAGAATGTAGTTAGAATTATTTACTATGAAATTATTTAAAAATTTATTGGGTTCGGTAAAACCTCACTTTGAAAAAGGTGGAAAACTTGAAAAATTGTATCCTGCATACGATGCTTTTGAGACGTTTTTGTTTGTGCCTGACCATACTACTCACAAGGGTGCTCACGTAAGAGATGCTATTGATTTGAAACGTACCATGTTTATGGTAATAGTAGCCTTAATTCCATGTTTATTATTCGGGATGTGGAATGTTGGTTATCAATACCACCTTGCTATTGGAGAGACTGCTACATTAGTTGATAATTTTATTTTCGGATTTTGGAAGTTTTTACCTCTCATTATTGTTTCCTATGCAGTAGGATTAGCTGTTGAATTTGCTTTCGCTATTTATCGAGGTCACTCTGTCAACGAAGGTTATTTGGTAACAGGATTATTAATTCCTCTTACTATGCCTATTGATGTGCCACTATGGATGTTAGCTATTTCAGTCATCTTCGCTGTTGTAATAGGAAAGGAAGTGTTTGGTGGTACAGGTATGAATATTTTAAACCCAGCACTTACAGCTAGAGCGTTTTTATTCTTTGCTTACCCAATATACATGTCGGGTGATAAAGTATGGGTACACAACGCTATGGTTGATGGTCATTCAGGTTCTACTATCTTAGGAGAGTTAGCGGCATCTACTAATTGGCAATCCTTATCGTTCAATCCATTTGATATGATGATGGGAACTATTCCTGGTTCAGTAGGTGAGACTTCATTCATTGCTATTATGATAGGTGCTCTTATACTTATAGCTACAGGAATTGGGAGTTGGAGAATTATCCTTTCTACTTTTGTTGGAGGTTTTGTTATGGCAGCACTATTTAATATGTGGGGTGCTAACGAATTGATGGCAACACCTGCTGAGATTCACTTAATCATAGGAAGTTTTGCTTTTGGTGCTGTGTTTATGGCAACAGACCCTGTGACAGGTTCACAAACCAATAGAGGAAAATATATATACGGATTTCTAATCGGTGTATTTGCCATAGTTATTCGTGTATTTAACCCAGCATATCCTGAGGGAATGATGTTGGCAATTCTATTAATGAACATCTTTGCACCATTAGTAGATCATTACGTTATTCAAGGAAATATTAAAAGAAGATTTAAACGAGCTAACGCTTAATATTATGGATGTAAATAAAAATTCCTACACTTTTGGTTTTGCGACAATAATGGTTGTTTTGGTAGCTACCTTGTTATCTGCTGCTGCTATTAGCCTAAAACCATTTCAAGACAAAAATATAGAGTCGGAAAAGAAACAGAATATACTTTCTACAGTTGGTATAGAAGTTAGTCGTGAAGATGCGGCAACTGCTTACGAGAAAAATATCGTCAATACCTATGTTCTGAATAACAAAGGAGAAGAAGTAGAAGGGGACGCTTTTACGGTTGATTTGGGAGTTGAACTCAAAAAGTCAGCCGACCAACAATTGCTTCCTGTTTTCGAAAGCCAACAAGATGGTGAAAAGATTTATATTCTTCCAATGAGAGGTAAAGGTCTATGGGGTCCAATCTGGGGTTTTGTAGCTCTTAAAGAAGATATGAGTACTATTTCTGGTGCGGTCTTTGATCATAAATCAGAAACTCCAGGTCTAGGAGCAGAAATTTCGTTAGGTTGGTTTCAAGAGCCGTTTGTTGGAAAAACAATTTTTGAAGGAACGGAGTTAGTTTCTATCAAGGTTGTCAAGGGTGGTGCTGAAGAAGATGATATGCACGCTGTTGATGGTATTTCGGGAGGTACGATAACTGCTGATGGTGTAACTGATATGTTAGCTGAGCGTTTTGGTCAGTATTTACCATTCTTCAATAAAAAAATGTCTGAAATGATAGAATTGCCAACAGACTCTTTAGTATTAGATAGTACAATGGCATTTAATTTAAATACTATACAATAATGAGCGATAAGAAAGAAGCTTTGTTTTCTAAGAAAAATCGAAAACTTTTAATAGACCCTTTGAACGATAACAACCCTGTTACTACTCAAGTATTGGGTATTTGTTCTGCTTTAGCAATTACGGTTCAGTTGAAACCAGCTATTGTAATGGCTATTTCTGTTTTGGTGGTGATGTCAGTTGCCAATGTAGTGGTATCCTTAATGAGGAATTTAATTCCATCAAGAATTAGAATTATTGTACAGTTAGTAGTTATTGCTGCTCTAGTAATTTTAGTTGACCAAGTGCTTAAAGCCTTTGTCTACGATGTAAGTAAGGAACTGTCCGTATTTGTTGGACTTATCATTACCAATTGTATAATTATGGGTCGTCTTGAAGCATTTGCTTTAGGAAACCGTCCTTGGAAATCATTTTTAGATGGTTTAGGTAACGCCTTTGGTTATGGTTGGATACTTATTGCCGTAGCATTCTTTAGAGAGTTGCTAGGTGCTGGCACACTTTTTGGTTATCCAGTACTTGAAAAAATGGGACTTTACGAAATGGGTTACGAAAACAATGGCATGATGATTTTACCTCCTATGGCACTTATTACAGTAGGTATAATTATCTGGATACAAAGAATGAAAAATAGAGATTTAATCGAATCTTAATATTGATACTATGCAAGAATTAGCAAATATATTTATCAAGTCGATATTCATCGACAATATGATATTCGCCTACTTTTTAGGAATGTGTTCCTATTTGGCAGTATCCAAAACAGTAAAAACATCAGTTGGTATGGGCTTTGCCGTCATCTTTGTATTAGGCTTTACCATACCTATCAACTATTTATTAGAAAATTTCATTTTGAAACAAGGGGCTTTGGTTTGGCTTAGCGAATCTTTCGTCGATGTAGACCTAGGCTTTTTGAGTTTTATTATGTTCATTGCTATCATTGCTTCTATGGTTCAATTAGTAGAGATGATTGTAGAGAAGTTTTCTCCAGCTTTATATGGCTCTTTAGGTATTTTCCTGCCACTTATAGCAGTTAACTGTGCTATTTTGGGTGGTTCATTATTTATGCAAGAAAGAGCATACACCAGTATTGTAGAAGCTACAGTATTTGGTCTAGGGTCTGGAATTGGTTGGTTTTTAGCTATTGTAGCTATTGCCGCTATCCGTGAAAAAATACGTTATTCCCATGTACCTGCTCCATTAAGAGGTCTAGGTATCACCTTTATTATTACAGGTCTTATGGGTATTGCGTTTATGAGCTTTATGGGAATCAAATTATAATTCGTTTAGAACAAACACACAAATGATAATATTAAGTACAACAACAATAGTTTCAAGTATAGCCATTTTTTTATTGGTAATATTCGCATTGGTAGGCATTCTTTTATTTGCCAAAGCCAAGCTGATGCCATCTGGTAAAGTTAAAATTACCATCAATGGAGAAAAAGAGATAGAAGTCGATGGAGGTTCTACTTTACTTAACACCTTAAGTAATGAAGGTATATTCTTACCGTCTGCTTGTGGTGGTGGTGGTACCTGTATTCAGTGTACTTGCCAAGTGCATAATGGTGGTGGTAGTATCTTACCTACTGAAGAACCACACTTCTCTAAAAAAGAAATTGCAGACAACTACCGTTTAGGATGTCAGGTTAAGGTAAAAGAGGATATGGAAATATCTATTCCTGAAGAAGTATTTGGTGTAAAGAAATGGGAAGCCACAGTTGTTTCTAACTATAATGTTGCTTCTTTCATTAAGGAGTTTATTGTAGAAATTCCTGAGGATATGCCCTACGAAGCAGGTGGATACATACAGATTGAAATTCCTGATTGTGACATCAATTATGCCGATATGGATATTACGGCTCACCCCGATGAACACGATGAGGCAGAAAAATTTAAATTGGAGTGGGATAAATTTGGTTTATGGTCACTTAAGATGAAGAATGACGAAGAAGTTGTTCGAGCATACTCTATGGCCTCTTACCCTGCTGAAGGAAGACGTGTTATGTTAAACGTTCGTGTTGCTACACCGCCTTGGGACAGAGCAAAAAATACATGGGCTGACGTAAATCCTGGTGTAGCTTCTTCTTATATCTTTAGCAGAAAAGCAGGAGATAAGGTTACTATTTCAGGGCCTTACGGTGAATTTTTCATCAATAATTCTGAAGCTGAGATGCTTTATATCGGTGGTGGAGCAGGAATGGCACCAATGCGTTCACATCTTTATGAGTTATTCAAAACTTTGAAGACTGGTAGAAAAGTAAGTTATTGGTACGGCGGTAGGTCAAAGAGAGAGTTATTCTACTTGGATCACTTTTACAGTTTAGAAAAAGAATTTTCAAACTTTAATTTCGAAATTGTTTTGTCCGAGCCATTAGAAGAAGATAATTGGACACCAAAGAAAGATTTAGACGATAAGAAAGGTGATGGTTTTGTTGGTTTTGTACACCAAGCTGTAATTGATCAATACCTAACCAAACACGAAGCACCAGAAGATATAGAATTATATTTCTGTGGACCACCACTTATGAACCAAGCTGTTTTAAAGATGGCTGACGATTGGGGTATTCCTGATGAAAACGTTCGTTTTGACGATTTCGGTGGATAGTACAATTTACAATTTTAAAAAAAACCTCACTTATTTTAGTGAGGTGTTTTTGTTTTTTACTAGTAGATTTATATTTTTAAACTATTTTTATAGGTCTTAATCCAATCCTCAACACTTATTTTTTTGCATAGCTCGGCAATTAAATCATAAGGTATTTCATCTAAATACTTAAGTCTAACACAACTTTTTCCCATATCTAGTTTCCTTTTGCAATGCTTAGCATATTCTTCTGTCCACCATTTATATACTTTTGAGTCAGCGTATATTCCCATTTGATATAGTCCGATAAAGTTTTTTTGTGAAGCTATGCTCATAAAAGGTAATGGCA
>CAJWHN010000002.1 GCA_913041085.1 uncultured Flavobacteriales bacterium
TCTAGACATTTTTAAAATTGTTTACATTCATTAATTAACAATCACTTAGTAGTATAGTTTATAGTCTAAGTAATTTAGATACTAAACAATATCCTAAGATATTAACGCTTACTAAACTGGAATTTCTTACGCGCTTTCTTTTGTCCTGGTTTTTTACGCTCAACCATTCTTGGGTCACGCGTCATTAAACCTTCAACTTTAAGAGCTGAACGGTTTTCAGGATCAAGCTGACATAAGGCACGAGAAATTGCCAATCGTACTGCTTCTACTTGACCAGTAATACCACCACCACTTACATTAACTTTTACATCAAATTTTCCTTCCATATCAACTAAGCTGAAAGGTTGGTTTAATTTATAAAGTAGAGTAGCTGTAGTGAAATACTTGTCTGATTCACGGTTATTTACTGTGATATTTCCTTTGCCTTTGCTCATGTAGATACGAGCAACTGATGATTTTCTTCTTCCAATGGTGTGTATTGTATCCATCGTTATAGTTTAATTTTTACTTCTTTAGGTTGTTGTGCTTCGTGCTTGTGGTCAGTACCAGCATAAACGTGTAGGTTAGAATAAAGTACATTACCTAATTTATTCTTTGGCAACATACCTTTAATAGCTTGACGCACTAATGACGTTTGGTCTCTGTCAAACAATTCTTTAGGAGAGATTCTCTTTTGACCACCTGGATAACCAGTGTGTTTAAAGTGCTCTCTGTCTGTCCATTTTTGTCCTGTTAGACGAATCTTGTCTGCGTTTATAACCACTACATAATCGCCACAATCAGCGTGTGGAGTGAAATTGGTTTTGTGCTTACCTCTTAGCATAGATGCTACTTGAGAAGCTAAACGACCTAAAACCAAATCTTCAGCATTTACTAAAACCCACTGCTTGTCAGTCGTTTCTTTATTTGCTGATACCGTTTTATAACTTAGTGTATCCACTATAAATTAATTTTATTATTAGCACACTTTGAAATACCACATTCCAAAGGGTCGGCAAAAGTAGAACTTTATTTTAATTCAACAAAATTTTATTAACCATAATTAGTTGATAATTTTCATTTCCTTACCAACCTTGGTAAAAGCAGCTATGGCTTTATCTAGGTGCTCTTTGTTATGAGCTGCTGAAACTTGAACTCTAATTCTGGCCTGCTCTTTTGGCACTACAGGGAAAAAGAATCCGATGACATAAATTCCTTCTTCAAGCAGTTTATCTGCCATTATTTGAGAGGTTTTGGCATCGTATAACATAACAGGCACAATGGGGTGAATGCCCTCTTTTATATCAAAACCTGCTTCAGTCATTTTACTTCTGAAATAAGAAGTATTACTTTCAAGCTTATCTCTAAGTTCTGTAGAATTCGATAGTATATCTAGTACTTCGATAGCTGAACCAACAATGGATGGCGCTAAAGAATTAGAAAATAAATATGGTCTAGAGCGTTGTCTTAGCATATCAATAATTTCTTTCCTTCCTGAGGTAAAACCTCCGATAGCTCCACCCAAAGCCTTTCCTAAGGTTCCCGTTATAATGTCAACCCTACCCATAACATTGTGGTATTCGTGAGTTCCTCTTCCGGTTTTACCAACAAAGCCTGTTGAATGGCATTCGTCAACCATAACTAAAGCATCGTATTTATCGGCTAAATCACAAATTTTATCTAGCTGAGCAATATAACCGTCCATTGAAAATACGCCATCAGTGACAATAATTCTATTACGTTGGGCTTGAGATTCAATCAATTTTTGTTCTAAATCGGCCATATCGTTGTTGTTGTATCGGTAACGAACAGCCTTACACAAACGAACACCATCTATTATAGAAGCATGATTCAATGAGTCAGAAATTATGGCATCTTCCTTAGTGAAAAGTGGCTCAAATAAGCCTCCATTTGCATCAAAAGCTGCAGCATAAAGAATAGTGTCTTCAGTGCCTAAAAATTCAGCTAATTTATGTTCTAAAGTCTTATGGATATCTTGAGTACCGCAGATAAACCTGACTGAAGACAAACCAAAACCATGAGTATCCAAACTGTCTTTAGCAGCCTGAATTACTCTAGTGTGAGAAGACAGTCCTAAATAATTATTGGCACAAAAATTAATGACCTCGTCACCACTACTAACACGTATGTCAGCTCCTTGTGGAGTGACTATGGTTCTTTCATTTTTATATAGACCCGATTCTTTTATTGATTTCAGCTCTTCAAGCAGTTGATTTTTTAATTTACCGTACATACTATTTTAAATATTTTAAGAATAGAAAAAGGGAGTCTCCTCCCTCATTACTAAGAATTATTTTCCCAATTTAAACAACCCCTTGGTCAAGCATAGCGTCTGCTACTTTGACAAAGCCAGCAATATTGGCTCCTTTGACATAGTCAACAAAATCGCCGTCTGTACCATAGGTTACACATGATGTATGAATATCTTTCATTATTTGTTTTAACTTTTCGTCAACTTCTTCTCTTGTCCAATTCATTCTAATAGAGTTCTGTGACATTTCTAGTCCTGAAGTCGCTACTCCACCAGCATTAGATGCTTTTCCAGGGGCAAATAATATTTTAGCTGTTTGGAATGCCTCAATAGCCTCAGGTGTAGAAGGCATATTAGCTCCTTCAGATACACAAATACAACCGTTGTCGATTAACATTTTAGCTTCATCACCGTCCAACTCATTTTGTGTTGCACAAGGCAAGGCAATATCGCATTTAACAGCCCATGGTCGTTGTCCTTCAAAAAACTCACAATTGAATCGTTCTGCATATTCTTTAATACGACCTCTCTTGACATTTTTTAACTCCATAACAAAACCTAATTTCTCAGCATCAATACCATCTTTATCATATATATAGCCTGATGAATCGGAAAGGGTTACTACCTTAGCTCCCAATTGAGTGGCTTTTTCACAAGCATATTGAGCAACATTTCCTGAACCTGAAATAGCAACTAATTTATTGTTAAAGTCTAGGCTTTTGGTTGCCATCATATTTTGCGCAAAATAAACAGTACCATAACCTGTAGCTTCTGGACGAATTAATGAGCCGCCCCAGTTAATGCCTTTACCAGTAAGAACACCCGTAAATTCATTTCTTAAACGCTTGTACTGTCCAAACAAATAACCTATTTCTCTTCCGCCAACGCCAATATCTCCAGCAGGAACATCTGTGTTGGGTCCAATGTGACGGCTAAGTTCAGTCATAAAAGACTGACAAAAACGCATCACCTCATTATCGGATTTACCTTTAGGGTCAAAATCTGAACCCCCTTTACCGCCTCCCATAGGAAGTGTTGTTAAAGAATTTTTAAAGAGTTGCTCAAAACCCAAGAATTTAAGAATCCCCAAATTTACTGAAGGATGAAATCTCAAACCGCCTTTGTAAGGACCTATTGCTGAATTAAATTCAACCCTAAACCCTCGATTGACTTGAGTATTGCCGTTATCATCTAACCAAGGAACTCTAAATATTATTGTTCGCTCGGGCTCTACTATACGCTCCAACAAATTTGAGGATTTGTACTTAGGATTATCTTCCATAAAGGGGATAATTGCTTCAGCAACTTCTTGCACTGCTTGAATAAAAACAGGTTCGTGAGCATCTTTAGCCAATACTCCTGCCATAAATGCATCAATTTTATCTTGGTACTTCACAAACATATAATTAGTTATTTATACGCCAACAAATGTATAATTTTTCGATATTCAAATGATTTTTTTTTGAAAATTTTAAGCCCCTCAAAAAAACACTTTTTTATCCAATTCATCGTGTAAATTATACACTAAACTTAGTTTAGGATAACTTTCTGGATACGGTTGAATTGAAAGCTTTGAAATTTTAAGGAATAAACCCCACGGGCATATTTCTTAGTAGCAAGATTTATGGTGATGTCGTTATTAGAATTTAGATCTTTATTGCATATTAATTTGCCTGAAATATCGATCAATTGTAGCGTGGATTGACTGTTTGCACCTGTTAATTCAATATTCAATAGATCTTTTGCGGGTTGTGGGTAAACACTAAATTGAAAATTTTCATTAGTATTTATACCAACTGCAGTATCTGCATTTGCTGAAGTTTCAGGCAACTCAACTCATTGATTGGCTAAAACATTACCAATAGTTGGTATTTTTTTGAGGTTGACGATTTTCTCTTTAAAGAAGGCTTCAGGACCACCGCAATAAGCTATTAATTTCTTGGCAGTATTAGGACCTACACCTTTAATAAGTGAAAGGGCTAATTGGAATATAAGCTCTTGTGAGATGGCATTAAATTTGTACTTTGCAAAACTAAACAATATAATTTATGAAGCATTTTTGGTCTTTGGCCTTGTTATTTACTGCATTTACATTTTTGAAATCTAAGGGACAGGAAATTAGTGGGCGTATTACGGATAAATTGACTAATGAAACATTAATAGGCGTTAATATACTGCTCGATGGAAAGGGTATAGCATCGTCGGATTTTGACGGGAAGTTTAGCATTAGTACTACCAAAGGGAATCATGAGATGGTTTTTAAATTTATTGGCTACAAGCAAAAAAAAATAAATTTCACACTGTCAGCAGGAGAAAGTAAACAAATTGAAATAAAAATGAGCGAAGATGCTGAACTCATTGAAACGGTAGTTGTTTCGGCAGGAAAATTTGAACAACGTATTGAAGAAACCACCGTTTCTATTGAGGTAATTAAGCCAAATTTGATTTCTAATAAAAACACCACCAATATTCAAACTGCTATTGACCAAGTACCCGGTATAAATATCACCGATGGTCAAGCCAATATACGAGGTGGTAGTGGATGGAGTTATGGTGCTGGAACACGTGTACAGGTATTGGTTGATGATATGCCACTAATCTCAGGTGATGCTGGTCAGGCACAATGGAATTTGATATCTACTGAGAATATCAACCAAGTAGAAATTATTAAAGGAGCAACATCAGCTTTGTATGGCTCTTCGGCTTTAAATGGCGTTATCAATATTAGAACTGCTTACCCTAACGACAAACCAGAAACTAAAATTAATTTTCATAACGGCAAATACGCTAACGCTAAGCGAAAAAGTTTGAACTGGTGGGGCTACAATAAAAGAAAAGTCTATGGCATGGATTTTTTACACAAACAAAAAATTGGCAATCTTGACCTTGTGTTAGGGGGTTTTTTCTTAGAAGATCAAGGGTATAGATATAAAGAGGTAACGTCTAGACAAAGAGTTAACTTCAACACCCGCTACAGGAATCCAAAAATAGAAGGTCTTTCCTATGGAATTAATGCTAATTTTTTGTTTAATGAAACCGCATCTGCGCTAATTTGGGAAAGTTATGAATCGGCATTTATCCCCCTAGATAGCTCTGTAACCAAGACTAGTGGAGATGTCTATAACATAGACCCATTCATAACTTATATAAACCCTAAAAGTGGAGACAAGCATAGATTAAGAACGCGTTACATGAAGGTAATAAATGATAATGAAACAAAAGATGACCCTGATGGACAAGACAATCAATCCACTACATATTATGCTGAATATCAATATCAAAAAAACCTTGAATCTCTTGGTATTAATTGGACTTCAGGTATAATGAATGAATATGTTGATGCTGTTGCTGACTTATTTAATGGCACTAACTACAGACTTAATAATGCTGTGTTTACCCAATTGGATAAAAAATTAGGCAAAAGGATTAACCTATCTCTAGGTGCTAGATATGAGCAATTTATTCTGAAAACAAGTGAATTGTATGAAATAGCAGGCGACAGCATTAATTCATTCAAAGGGGCTAAACCTGTTTTTAGAGCAGGTATCAACTACCAATTGGCAGAAGGCACTTTTTTGAGGTCGTCATGGGGGCAAGGCTATCGTTTTCCTAGTATTGCCGAACTATTTATAGAAACTGAGGTGACTAGCGGCATATATGTTTATCAAAATCCTGAACTGAAGCCTGAGTCTGGCTGGAGTTCCGAACTTGCCATTAAACAAGGTTTTAAATTAGGTAATTGGGGTGGTTACCTAGATATCGCCGGATTCATCATGGAATACGAAAATATGATGGAATTTAGCTTTGGTCAGTGGCAACCAACAACAGCCAATAGTTTAGGTATCGGCTTTAAGTCCATAAACATCGGAGACACTAGAATTTCTGGCATTGAATTTTCTTTAAGTGCTGGCGGTAAAGTAGGAAAAAATGAACTAACACTATTAGGAGGTTATACATATATCGATGCGATTCCTCTAAATCCAGAAATCCCTTACGGAGAAGATATTAATGGCAACGAATTGAACTATTATAATACCAGCTCTTTGGATTCTAGCTCTCTATTTTTAAAATACAGACACAAGCACGTTGCCAAATTGGATATGGAATATAAAACGAAAAATTGGTCATTTGGAACGAGCTTTAGGTACAATAGCTTTATGCTAAATGTAGATAAAATATTCGTTGACCCATTCTTTGAAACTTTAGTACCCGGTATTCCTGAATCTAGAGAAAATCTAGCTGATGGTGATTTTATTGTAGATACTAGAATTATTTGTGAGTTAAACCAAACAACTTCACTATCTTTAATCATCAATAATTTATTCAATAGAGAATATCAGACTCGTCCAGCCAATATGATGGCACCACGAACTGTATCACTCAAATTTGGTATTTCTATATGACAGTAATTGGCATTATACCTGCTCGCTACGATTCAAGTCGTTTTCCTGGAAAGCCCCTGAAAAACATTTTAGGTAAAAGTATGATACGCCGTGTGTATGAACAAGCTGAACAATCAGAATTAGAAAAGGTTATAGTTGCTACTGACGATCAACGCATTGTAGATGAGGTCCTTTCCTTTAATGGAGAAGTTATGATGACCTCATCTGAGCATATAAGTGGTACCGATAGGTGTCTAGAAGTAGCCCAAAAGGTTGCTAATGTCAATGATATTATCATCAATATACAAGGTGACGAACCTTTTATAGAGCCCCAACAAATCAATCAGCTTATAGCAGCTTTTACCGACAAGGAAATCGGTATAGTTACTTTATGCAAACGTATAGAAAAAGCAGACACACTAGTCGATAATAGTAAGCCAAAAGTCAAATTTGACGACAATAAAAAGGCTATTTCCTTTGATAGAGTGATGAATTCACCATTTGAAGACGGTGTTTTTTACAAACATATTGGCATCTATGCATACCGCTTCAATGTTTTAGAAAAAGTTTGTGCTCTAAAGCCTTCTTCTCTAGAAATTAAACATAAATTAGAACAATGGAGGTGGCTACAAAATGGATATGACATACTCGTTTTAGAAACACCCTTCGACTCCTATTCTGTAGATACTCCCGAAGATTTGAAAAAAATTATTGAAAGATTTGGGGACAGTAACTGATTTTGATACTTTAGCAAAACAATGAAAACAAAAATTAACAAGCACATTTCATTCCTATTGTGTGAACACAATTGCGTAGTAATTCCAGACTTTGGAGGTTTTGTAGCGAACTATGAATCGGCACGAATAGACAGCCGTTCGCATTTTATGTACGCTCCTAAAAAGAGCATTGTTTTCAACAAAAGCTTACAAAATAACGACGGATTACTTGTCAATGAAATTGCATCTTGTGAAGGATTGACTTTCAAACAAGCTAAAAAAGAATTGGACAAATATGTCCTAGACTTGAAAGAATCCTTAAAACTATATAAAAAGGTTTTCATCGAAGAAGTTGGTACATTATTATACACTTCTGAAGGTAATATCTTATTTGTTCAGTCCAACTCACGCAATCATTTGCTAGACAGCTTTGGACTAAGTACAGTACAATATCCAGCTATTCAAAGAACTTCTGTACAAGAACAATTTGAAGAAAAAATAAAGCACATAGACAAGAAACACCTTACTAGTAATAAGAAGGTTTGGTTGAAAGCCGCTGCTGTTCTTCTACCATTATTTATGGTAAGTGCTCTAGGCATTAGCAATAAAGAGAAGATACAAACCACTTATGCCAACCTTTCACCTTTTTCTTCATCAACTACAGAAATTGTAGAAACTAAGAAATCATATAGTCTAGATAAATTTGATATTGAAAGCCCAACCAATGATATTGAACAGGCAGTAATATCCTTTTATGAGGCCAAGGACAATATGGTCACTACACCTATTGACTTGGACAAACACTTCATCATTGCTGGTGCTTTTTCATCCGAGAAAAATGCCCAGAAAATGATAGCAAAACTAAAGGGTGCCAACTTTGGCAACTCTAAAATAGTTAACCAAAGCCGTTCAGGGCTTTACAGAGTATGTTACGATGGCTTCAGCAATTCTTCAGAAGCTTTGTCGGCACTACGAAAAATAAAAAAGACCAATCCTTCAGCTTGGCTTTTATCACTAAACTAAAACAATGTCTTCCAAAACACCTTTACAAAGTTTAGCCACTCTTACTGAGATGGTACTTCCTAACGACACCAACAATTTGGATAACCTTATGGGTGGTCGTCTTTTACATTGGATGGATATAGCTGCTGCCATATCTGCACACCGTCATTGTGGGCGAATTGTGGTTACAGCCTCTGTGAATAATGTATCTTTTGAAAAGCCTATCCCGAGAGCTAGTATTGTAACTCTTGAAGCTAAAGTTTCACGAGCTTTCAAATCCTCAATGGAAGTGTTTGTAGATGTATGGATGGAAAACCAAACAACTAAAGGACGTGTGAAGTGTAATGAGGCCATCTACACCTTTGTAGCTGTTGACCAATTAGGCAATCCTATTTCTGTGCCATCTATCACAGCTGAGTCGGATTTGGAAAAAGACCGTTATGATGGGGCATTAAGAAGACGTCAATTGAGCTTAATCCTTTCTGGCAGACTAAAGCCAGAAGATGCTACTGAGCTGAAAGCCTTATTTACTTAATAGGACTTAAATCTATTTCTGTCATACATTTAAAATGTCCACGTGGGCATTTGGCATAGCCTATCTTAGAACAAGGACGACATCCTAAATCTTTATTTTCTACCATTACAGATGTAGGGTCAGGAAGGTAAGGCACCATACCAAAAGCTGGTGCTGTATTGCCCCAAACCGAATAGATTTTCTTTTTTAAAGCAGCCGATATGTGCATCATACCCGTATCGTGAGAGACCACAAAGTCAGCACCTTTAACTAAGAGAGCTGACTGAGTCAAAGAAAGTTTACCACAAGCATTTAGACCATGTGAGGTGGCTTTTATTATTTCTTCTCCCCTTTCGGCATCTTCTGGACCACCTACCAATACAAAAGGACGATTGAGCTGTTGACACAACTCAATAAGTTTATGAGTAGGCAAAATTTTGGTAGCATGCTGACCGCCAATTACTACAGCTACAAAAGATGTTTTCATTTGAAATTCCTGTGGTAAACTTTCTGTATCAGGAATAAAAAAGTCGAGGCCTTGCATGTCGTTTTTTACGCCCAAATGCTCTACAGTCGCTACATTTCTATCTACCATATGAATAGAAGGCATGAGATTCCATTTAAAAGTCGTCAGCAAGAACTTTTTAATATTCAATTTGTCGACACTTTTAGAAGGCACTTTCAAAGCACGTTTGATTGCTAGGCTACGCATATTGTGGTGCAAATCCACAATTAGGTCAAAATTCAGGGTTTTAAGTTTGTCCGTACCTTCTTCATAATGATGAATAACATCAATGTAAGGATTGTGAGATAGCCAAGAAGAAAAATTGCTTTTAGTTAAAAAATGAACCTCAGCACTGATTTGTTTTTTCAAGATTCTGACCACTGGCGAAGTCAGCACAATATCGCCAATAGAACTGAGTCGAATAACTAATATTTTCATCGATTTTGACACCCTTCAAAGCTAAAGAAATTATCCTAATTTTGCCCCTATGAATCTAATAGATACGCATACCCATTTGTTTTCTAGCCAATTTGATGAAGACAGACACCAAGTTGTTCAAAAAGCAATTGAAAAAGGCGTTGACAAAATGCTATTGCCCAATATCAATAGTGAAACGGTAGAAGCGATGAACCAACTGTGCCAAGATTTTCCACAGCATTGCTACCCTATGATGGGGCTTCACCCCTGCGATGTCAAAGACGATTATGAGCAAGAATTAGAAATTGTCAAATCTCATCTCGACAAAGGAGATTATGTAGCAGTGGGTGAAATTGGCATCGATTTGTATTGGGACAAAAGCACATTAGATATTCAAAAAAAGGCTTTCCGTCAGCAATTGATATGGGCTAAAGAATACGACTTGCCAGTAGCCATACATATTAGAGAAAGTTTCGATGCAATTTTCGAAGTGATAGAAGAAGTCAATGACCAAAATTTAAGAGGCGTTTTTCATTGTTTTACAGGTACTAAAGAGCAAGGACAAAAAGCCATAGACATGGGCTTTATGCTTGGAATAGGCGGAGTCGTTACCTTCAAAAATAGTGGCTTAGACAAAACCTTAAAAGAGCTTCCACTAGAACAACTTTTATTAGAAACCGATAGCCCATACCTTGCCCCTACACCACACAGAGGACAGCGCAACGAAAGTTCCTACATTCCATTGATGGCACAAAAATTGGCAGAAATCTATGAGGTTAATATAGAGGAAGTAGCAAGAACAACTACACAAAATGCTAAAACACTTTTTAAGTTATGAGACAATCCGATTCTGTTTTACTAATATATACAGGTGGTACAATAGGCATGTACAAGACCAATGAAGGTAGCTTAAGACCTTTCGATTTGGACACCCTTAGCACACAAATTCCTGAGCTTAACACCTTTGATATTGACATCAATGCCATAAGTATAGCACAGCCCATAGACTCCTCCAATATGTCCAAAGAAGTATGGATACAATTGGCAGAAATTATAGAAAAAGAGTACAACAACTTCAACGGTTTTGTTATTCTTCATGGCTCAGACACCATGGCCTATACGGCATCAGCACTTAGCTTTATGCTAGAAAATTTAAATAAGCCCGTTATCCTTACTGGCGCACAATTGCCCATCGGAGTACGAAGAACCGATGCTAAAGAAAATATCATTACCTCTATAGAGATTGCTGCTCAAGGGAATATTCCAGAAGTATGTGTTTACTTTGAATACCGACTGATGCGAGGCAACCGATGTACCAAAGCCAATGCCGAACATTTTGAGGCCTTTAAAAGCCCCAACTTCATCTATTTGGCAGAAGCGGGTTTGGATATAAAATACAGCCCTATAAAATACGACCATACCCATAAAGATTTGAAAGTACACACCAATTTATGCGAAGATGTTCTAATTCTAAAACTGTTTCCAAGCATGAAAAAAGAATACATCGCTAAAGTATTGGACTTGCCCTATAAAGGTATCATTTTGGAAACCTTTGGTGCAGGTAACGCCACTACTGCCGATTGGTTTTTAAGGGCTATACAAACTGCCATAGATAATGGAAAATTGATATTAAATGTGAGTCAATGTTTGTCGGGTAGCGTGAGTCAAGGCTTGTATGAAACGAGCTCCAAACTAGATGAACTCGGTGTAATTGGTGGTAAAGATATGACCACCGAAGCAGCACTAGCTAAAATGATGTACTTATTAGGTACTGACTATTCACAAGATGAAATAAAACAACACCTTCAAATTTCTTTAAGAGGAGAGCTTAGCAATTAAAATGCATTTCTTAGTTTTGTGACCCTTTTGGAAAGGTGGCCGAGTGGCTTAAGGCGCACGCTTGGAAAGCGTGTATACGGAAACGTATCGGGGGTTCGAATCCCTTCCTTTCCGCAATAGACAAAAGCACCCGAAGGGTGTTTTTTCTGTTTAAAGACTTTAAATAGAGTGGTACGAGCAAGGATGCTCGCGCCAACAAAGGCTGATTGTTATTGCAACAATACAACTTACTTAAGATTTAATTTTCCAGCACATTTTTTTAAACTATTAATTTGTGTAAATTTGCGAGAACTTTAAAAAAACAATTTAAAACTAACATTGAAATGAAAAATCTATTAGCTCTTTTTATGCTGACTATTTCCCTGACCTTTGGGCTAAGTCAAGCAACTTTTGCTACAGTACAAGATGAAATTGATACAACTACAGTCGTTGAAGAAACAGCAGCTGTTGAAGAAGAAGTGGTGGAAACAACTCCAGAAGCACCAAGTGCTGCGGTAGAAGAAAGCCCTTCTTTTCACCAAGTCATCAAACAAAAATTTATTGAAGGTGGTCCATCGTTTATGGGTATCGTTCTATTGTGTCTTATCTTAGGATTAGCACTATGTATAGAAAGAATCATCTACCTAAACAAAGCTACTACTAATGCCGATGCTCTATTATCAGACATCGAAGGAGCTTTATCTTCAGGCAATGTAGATGCTGCCAAAGAAGTATGTAGAAATACTGCTGGTCCTGTAGCAAGTATATTTTATCAAGGCTTAGACCGTTCTGGCGAAGGTATTGATGTAGTAGAAAAGTCAGTAGTGGCTTACGGAAGTGTACAAATGGGCTTGTTAGAAAGAGGTCTTTCATGGATTTCATTATTTATCGCTCTAGCGCCAATGCTTGGTTTCATGGGTACTGTAATTGGTATGATTGGAGCTTTTGACGCTATTGAGGCAGCAGGAGACATTTCTCCATCATTAGTTGCTGGAGGTATTAAAGTAGCTCTTTTAACTACTGTATTTGGTCTTATCGTAGCGATGATATTACAAATCTTTTACAACTATATAGTTGCAAAAATTGATAGCATCGTAAATACTATGGAAGATGCTTCTATTTCGTTTGTAGACATTTTAGTAAAAAACAAAATTAAATAAGCATGTCGGATTTTCTAATCAATGCCGGACTGATTCTAACCTACATTATGATAGGTGTTGCTGCCCTAGCAGCCGTTATCTATCCTTTGATGTTCTTGGCTAAGAATCCTTCAAAAGGCAAAACAGCGTTGATGGGTGTTGGTGGATTGCTGCTTATAGCGGTTGTATCTTACATCATCGCATCAGGAGATTTAATGACTTTCCCTGGTTCTGAAAAGTTTGGAATGACAGAAGCCTCCACTAAAAGAGTAGGCATGGGTTTAATTACCTTCTACATACTTTCTATTGGTGCTATTCTAGCCGTTCTTTATGCTGAGTTAGGTAAACTATTTAAAAAGTAAATTATGGCAAGAAGAGCAAAAGGTGCATCGGAAATCAATGCAGGCTCTATGGCAGATATCGCCTTCTTACTGCTTATCTTCTTCCTAGTAACTACTACTATGGACGTGGATACCGGTTTGGCGCGTAAACTACCTCCTATGCCTGAAGAAGATGTTATTCAAGATGATTCTCAAATAAAAGCCAAAAACATCTATGTGGTACTGATAAACTCCAATAACCAATTATTGGTAGAAAACGAGTTTATGGATATCACACAACTTCGTGCAGGTGCTAAAGCTTTTATCAATAATAATGGTCGTAATCCCGAGTCATCGGACAACCCACAAAAAGCTATTATTTCTCTACAAAACGATAGAGGTACATCTTACGAAACCTACATTCAAGTGCAAAACGAATTGGCGGCTGCTTATAGAGAGCTCAGAGACGCTAAGGCTATGCAACGTTTTGGTATGATGTATGCTGATTTGAACAAGACACAGCTGAAAGAGATAAGAAAGGAATACCCTCAGAAAATCTCCGAAGCAGAACCCAAAAATATAGGAAACTAATTATGTCTAAATTCAGAAAAGATTCGAAAAAGGATACGCCAGGAATATCGACAGCATCGCTGCCCGATATCGTATTTATGCTGTTGTTTTTCTTTATGGTAACAACCGTTATGCGTGAGACCACCATTATGGTACAACAAAGTTTACCACAAGCGACAGAGATACAAAAGCTAGAAAAGAAATCTTTAGTAAGCTATATCTACATTGGAAGTCCAGTGGAGAGGATGCAAGGTACTTATGGTACTAAAGCCCGTATTCAGCTTAACGATGCCTTTGCTACTGTCGATGATATTCCACAGTACATTACTGCCGAGCGTACTGCTCGTGACGAAAAAGAAGTGCCGTTTATGACCACTTCTATAAAGGCTGACCAAAATACCAAAATGGGTATTGTAACTGACGTTAAGCAAGAGCTTCGTAAAGCCAATGCACTCAAGATTAACTATTCTACAAGAAAGAAAGTTCAGTAAAAATTGTTTAAATTTTAAAGTTAAAGACCCGTAAAAACGGGTCTTTTTTTTTAGGTCGATTGAGGTTTAGAAATCGTCTTGAGCAAATACAGCAACATGAGCAGTCCTAATAAAGCGATGACAAGCATGGATAGCTGACCATCTTCAGCCCCTAGATGCTCAACCTCTTTGGAGATGCTTTGTTGGTTAATGAAGTAACTCAAGATAACTGCTCCTGCATTATTGACAAAATGCGCCAAAATAGGCAACCATATTGAACCACTCCAATAAAACAAATAACCCAACAAGCCACCGATTAGAAAGCGAGGGATAAAACCTAAAAATTGTAAGTGCATAGCACTAAAAAGAAAAGCTGTTATCCAAATACTCAAGTGTATTTTGCCATTTCTAGAAAACAACTCTTTCTGTATGACTCCCCTAAATAATAACTCCTCGCCAAGTGCTGGAATAACACCAATAATTAGGATATTGAGCAATAACCCCGACCAATGATTAACCTTTAAAAAGGCCTCCGTTATCTGCATAGCCTGACTTTCTGCCGAACGCATCCAGTCTTCTAGGCCAGACAAAAAAGATGGTAAATGCAAACCTTCATTCCATAAAGCTAAGGCATTAATTAAAGGGAAAGCAAAGCACATAATAGCTATGGTCAACAGAAATTGCTGACGACTCACTGCGTTAAAATTTAGTGACTTAGACGTCAGATAGGCAAATAAAAAAGGAGGTACAATAAATATTCCAATAGAGCTAAACGCTTGTAAAAACTTCAAGGATTGTATGGTAGCTTTATTCTCAAAATCACTTAGAGAAGGGGCATCAATGAGGCTAACGCCTATCATACCTAAAGCGTTGAAGACAATAAAGCTCACAAATAGCAGCATCAATAGGATAAAGACTTGCTTTATGGGTGCATAATCTTGATAAATGCCTTTAAGATTCATATCGAATAATAAATTAGTTAATTTTGCAAAAATGAGTGTAAAGATAGGTAATATCGATTTAGGTGAGTTTCCATTGCTATTAGCACCTATGGAAGATGTCAGTGACCCGCCATTTCGTGCGTTATGCAAACGCCACGGAGCTGATGTTATGTACACGGAATTCATCTCTTCAGAAGGTCTAATACGTGATGCTGTAAAGAGTACTCAAAAATTAGATTTCTTCGATTACGAACGCCCACTAGCCATTCAAATTTTTGGACACGATATAGAGTCCATGAAGCAAACCACCAAAATATGTGAGAAGGTAAATCCTGACTTCATAGATATCAATTACGGTTGCCCAGTAAAAAAGGTGACCTGCAAAGGAGCTGGTTCGGGCATCCTCAAAGATATCCCTAAGATGGTATCCATGACCAAAGAGATTGTCAATTCCACTCATTTGCCAGTAACCGTAAAAACACGATTGGGCTGGGACGATAATAGCAAACACATCGTTGAAATTGCTGAACGACTGCAAGATGTTGGCATCAAAGCTATCGCTATACACGGTCGTACACGCAAACAAATGTATAAGGGAGAAGCCGATTGGAGTCTTATTGCCGATGTCAAGAACAACCCACGCATGCACATTCCTGTATTTGGAAATGGCGATGTGGATAGCCCACAGACTGCTCAACTAAAACGTGATAAATACGGCGTTGATGGTATTATGATTGGTCGTGCTGCCATAGGTTACCCTTGGATATTCAATGAAATAAAACACTTTCTAAAAACAGGACAAGAACTGCCTAAGCCTACTATGAAAGAACGCATAGAGGTATGTAAAGAGCATTTGGAATTTTCCTTAAAATGGAAAGGTCCAATCTTAGGTGTTGTAGAAACAAGACGACACTACACCAATTATTTTAAACATATTCCAAATTTTAAAGAATACAGAATGCGATTAGTGACGGCACAACAGCCAGAAGAACTTTTTGAGATTCTTAGCGAAATAGAACGTACATTTGGAGAATATGAATTTGCTTAAACCACAATCCATTTTTATTGTTATGGTAGGAGTTACCTTATTTTTCTCCTCATGCAAAGAAGAAGAAGGCTGTACAGATTTACTAGCACTAAATTATGACTTAAATGCCGCAAAGGATAATGGTTCTTGTAAGTATTTGAGTGAAAATTTTATAGGGGTATATTCCATTAATGATAGTATTACTGGCGGCATGATACCTGGTGAATGGGAAGGCCAACGAAACTACACGATAGAGATTGTTCAAAATGAAGATAACCCCAGTCAAATTATAATCAGAAATTGGGCAAAAGTTCACACTTATACTGACAACCCCACAGCAGACTATACACAAGTTTCCGCTCAAGTCGATGGAGACAGTTTGTTTGTCGAATTTCAAGAAATTATTAATACCGACGGCTATAAAGCTCACAATAGCAGTGGTAAAATAATAGGTGATTCCATTTTTTACGATTTTGAATACGAAAACTTTTTTGGGGAAGTATTTTGGGGAACAGCTAATGGCATTAAAATAGAATGAAAGAAACACGCATCAATAAATATTTAAGTGAAGTAGGCTATTGTTCTAGACGAGCTGCCGATAAACTTATAGAACAAGGGCGAGTGACCATCAATGGTGAAGTGCCACTTATGGGAACTAAAATATTAGAGGGAGATAAAGTGTGTGTTGATGGTAAGGCGGTAAGCAAGTCGGAAGAAGAAGCAGTCTATATTGCCCTAAATAAACCTACGGGCATTGTTTGCACTACTGATACTAGAGTAGAAAAAGATAACATCATAGACTTCCTCAACTATCCCAAACGTATTTTTCCTATTGGCAGATTGGACAAAGCAAGTGAAGGGCTTATACTTTTAACTAATGATGGAGATATCGTAAACAAAATACTAAGAGCCAGAAACAACCACGAAAAGGAATACATTGTGCATGTCAATAAAAAAATTGATGCTGACTTTGTGAGCAAGATGAGTCAAGGTATTCCAATTTTGGACACCGTTACTCGCCCTTGTAAAGTCAAAAAAATAGGAGATTATCGTTTTAAAATTATTCTGACTCAAGGATTGAACCGACAAATTCGCCGAATGTGTGAATACTTAGGTTATCATGTAGTCAGACTCAAGCGTATTCGTATAATGAATATTCACCTCGATTTGAAAGTGGGTGAGCATCGTGATTTGAGCAAATCTGAACTGAAAGAGTTAAATCGTCTTATTGAACCTTCTTCAAAGACGGTTTAGAAATAGCGTTTGACCAACTGCCTAGCTGGGATTAGACTAGCTATACAGCCAATTCCAAAGACTGTTATAAGCACTAATAATATGTCTAAATATTCTATAACAACAGGATAACTATCGACTACAAAAGAGCCATTTCCCATTTTTATTAGTCCGAACTGAATTTGTAGCCAAGCGATGAAAATACCCAAAATTAAACCTGCAATTGCACCAACAGCAGTCGTTAAAAGCCCCTCAAAGAAAAAGATACGCTTAACCAGTTGAGGCGATGCACCAAGGTGAAATAGCAGTTTTATATCGTTCTTTTTTTCTATCATTAGCATTGTTAAAGCCCCGATAATATTAAAGGTCGCTATGATGAGAATAAAGCTCAAAATGATAAATACCGCTAATTTTTCAGAGTTTAATATCTTATATAAAAAAGCATGTTGCTGGTATTTACTCTTAACGCTAAACGACTCGCCTAATATATCTTGTAAATCGGTCTGTATCGTGGATATATCGGCATCAGCACAACGTATTTCTAAAAAGGAAGAAGACAAGCTATCTCTATTTAGCACTTCTCTAACAAAAGCAATATTGGTTAATACGTATTCAGCATCAAAATCGGATTGTATAGCAAAAACGCCTACTGGCAAAATACTTTTTTGAATGAAGGAGTTTTCTGGTCTTAACAAGTTCTTTTTTTCTCTGTCTGGTATATACACTTGCAATTGGTCAAATATATTTCCAATGTTCATAGAAAGGTAGTAGGCCACCCCTTGACCCACCACTGCCGTATGTTTAGCTGAATAAATGTCTAAATAATCGCCTGCAATGAGCATACTATCCACAGCATTAATGGCTTTGAAATTAGCATCAACACCTTTAAGAGTAGCGATGTATTCTTTGTCTTGGTAGCGCAACAAGACCTTTTCTTCCAACACTTCAGAATATAAGATAGCATTATCATCGAGATAACTTTTAGCCTCTTGAAAGTCCGACACTTTTCCATCGAGAAGACTTACTTTTATCGGTGGATCAAAAGAATTGTATAGCGACAAAATAAGTTGTTCAAAACCGTTGAATACCGATAGCACAAGAATCAAAGCGGCAGTACCAATGCCTACGCCAATCATAGAAGCTAAGCTCACATAATGAACGACATTTTTGGACTTTTTAGAGAACAAATAACGCTTAGCGATATAAAAGGCGACTTTCAATCTTACTTTAATAAATCTTCTATTTGTTGGGAGTAATCGACAGAATCGTCAAGGAAAAACTTCAGTTCGGGTACTTTGCGCATTTGATTGCGTATGCGTTCCCCTAATTTTTTGCGAATAGCATAAGATTGCTGATTCATTTTAGCCAATAAAGCCTCTTTGTCTTCTGTGCCAAAAACACTGATGTATACTCTAGCGATTGATAAATCAGGCGAAATTCTAACCACCGTAACGGACACTAAAGAAGTGCCGATTAAGTCTCGTCCTTTGAGTTGCAATATTTCTGACAAATCCTTCAACAACTGCCTAGAAACTTTCTTCTGTCTTGTACTTTCCATAGAACAAAGATAAATTTTTAGAACCTTAAAAAGAGCAATTTAAATACATTTGCACTATGAAGGATTTTTTAAGGGTGTTACGATTTGCTAAACCTTACTGGATATATGCTGTATTCAATATTGTGTTTAATATCCTTACGGTACTCTTTTCCTTGGTTTCAATAACGATGATTATTCCTTTCTTAGGTCTATTATTTGGCACTCAAGAAAAGGTTTACCAAGCACCGCCTTTAACCTTTAGCACAACATCTATTACAGAAAATTTCTACTTTCAAATTACACAAATCATAGAGACACGAGGACAAATTGACGCCTTACTTTTTATATGTGGTCTGGTACTAGTTATGTTTTTATTTAGAAATCTGTTCCGATACTTAGCCTTATTTTTCCTTACGCCCATACGCAATGGTGTGGTGAGAGATATGAGAAATGCTTTGCATAAAAAGGTACTCCATTTGCCCCTTGGCTATTATACCGAAAAGAGAAAAGGCGACATCATTGCACGTATGACTACAGACCTCGTGGAGATAGAATGGTCCATTATGAGTTCTTTAGAAATGATTTTCAAAGATCCGCTTAATATCATCATCTTCTTAGCTAGTTTAGTTTTTATTAGTCCTGAGCTAACCGTCTTTGTTATTGTCTTATTTCCTATTGCTGGATTTCTCATTGCTCGTATTGGCAAAAGTCTTAAAAAATCATCTGAGGAAGGGCAAAGTAAGATGGGAGAAATATTGTCAAATATTGAAGAAAACATTGGTGGATTACGCATAATAAAAGCCTTCAGAGCTGAACATATCATACAATCCCAATTTGAAAAAAATAGCGATGACTATCGTAAAACTATGACTAAGCTTTTACGCAAAAAAGATTTGTCATCTCCTATGAGTGAATTTTTGAGTACAATAGTACTTGTTTGCGTAATGTGGTTTGGTGGTCAGTTGGTTTTGGGTAGCGAAAATAGTCTATCACCCGAGGCATTTATTGGCTACATCGCTATATTTTCTCAAATCATACCACCTGCCAAATCCTTTACTACGGCCTTTTACTATCTGCAAAAAGGAAGTGCTTCATCTCAAAGGGTAATGGATATTTTAGAAACGGAAAACAGCATTAAAGACCCTAAGGTTGCTAAAGGTAAAGGCTTTAGTCAGCAGTTGAGTTTTAATAATGTTAGCTTTCAGTACGACACTCAAGCTGTTTTGAAGAACATCTGTTTCGACATAAAGGTAGGGCAAACCATCGCTTTAGTGGGAGAATCTGGAAGTGGTAAATCTACTATTGCCGATTTATTGGCTCGTTTTTACGATATTGAAAAGGGAGAAATTACTATTGATGGTATCAATATTAAAGACTTTAAGCTTGCTGACTTGAGAGGACTGATGGGGATTGTTTCTCAAGACTCTATACTGTTCAATGACAGTGTATTTAATAACATCACTTTAGGCCATGAAGACGCCAATATGGACGATGTTATTGCCGCAGCCAAAGCCGCTAATGCTCACGATTTTGTGATGGAGATGGCTGAAGGCTATGACAGTAATGTTGGCGAGGGAGGTAGTAAATTGTCTGGCGGACAAAAGCAACGTCTAAGTATTGCCAGAGCTATTTATAAAAACCCTCCAATACTCATACTAGATGAGGCCACCTCATCACTAGACACCCAGTCTGAAAAATTGGTACAAGAAGCCTTGGGGCAACTCATGAAAAACAGAACCTCTTTAGTCATTGCCCACCGACTTTCTACCATTCAAAATGCCGATAATATATTGGTAATGAAAGAAGGGGAAATTGTTGAGCAAGGAAGCAACCAAGAGCTTATCCAAAAAGAAGGGCTTTACAAGCGTTTGCAAGACTATCAAAACTTATCTTAATTTTTTATCTTTTCTTATTATCTTTGAAGCTATTAACTATTTAAGAGAAATGATACGATTATTTTTTATCCTTTGCCTAAGTGTTAGCATGGCTTTTGCTGACAGTGGCGACACGACTACAGTTCAAGTACATGATAATGTCGATATGACTTGGTATGGCCATTATAAAAAATGGGGTGAATTCCCAACAGAGGGTTCGTTCCGAAAAGTGTTGATGCACTTCGATATGGGTTGTGCCTCAACAGGATGTAGCGGTTGGGATTATGACGTACATATCCTTCTTAGAAACAGAACTAATAAACTAGACTCTAACCTTGTTTTAGCCCCTAGCTATAGCTTAGATGGTTCTAGTCCAGACACTATACAATTCAGCTACAGCCCCACTTATGTAAGTGCTTGGGACAGCATAAGTGGAGATACAGTTATCGCCAATGATACGCTAGTATTGGTATGGTATCAAGATGCCAATGACCCTTTTTTAGCGACTGACACTCAATACGTCTATGCTGCCAACTACTACAACATGACTTATGATAGTGCTGGAGCAGTTATTGATTCCGTTTGGGTAGCTGCGGATACCACTTTGTATTTGAGCAATACCGACACCTACAACGTCTATGAAATTATAGAAGATTTTGAACTCGGTAGGGCCATTACTCCTTATGGCACCTATATGAACCCCGCCAATGGCAGTTATGGCACCAATGGATACGATGAAAATTGGAAACACCGTTTCACCTACGATGTGACAGACTTCCAACACCTACTCAAAGATTCTGTTGAAATTGATGCTTTTTATTCGGGTTGGAGCAGTGGTTTTAGTGTCACTCTCAACTTTGAATTCATAGAGGGAACACCCCCAAGAATGCCACTAAGTCTGAGCAACGTATATAAAAATGGAGCTGCAGGCTATGGCTATACTAACTCAGCCAATTTTGAAAGCCAACAAATGCCTGAAGTTAAAGTCGCTACATCTGAATATGCCTCTAGCTTTAAACTGCAATTCGTGCCATCAGGTCACGGACAAGCAGGTGAATTTACACCTAATGTCAGTTATACTGCTAAAGTAAACGGTTCGGTAGTAGGTGGAGAAACCATCTGGAAAGACGATTGTGGTTTCAATGCCATTTGGCCACAAGGGGGTACTTGGATTTTTGACCGTGCCAATTGGTGTCCAGGGGAAGCAGTACCCATCTACAACCACGAGATAACACCTTATGTCACTGCTGGTGATACCGCTCTAGTGGATATTAACTTTAGCAGCTACAACCCTAATGGAGATGCTTCATACTCGTGTGCTGTTCATTTCTTCCAATACAAAGAACCCAACTTCGAATTAGATGCTGAAGTCATAGATATTATTAGCCCTTCCTTAAAGGACCAATACTCTAGGCTAAATCCCATATGTGCTAATCCTGTCATAAAAATTAGGAATTCTGGTACTCAAGAATTAACCGCATTGACTATTGAATATGGTGTTAAGGGGGGGACTATGCAAACACAACAATGGACGGGCAACCTCAAATTCATGCAAGAAGAAGAAGTTACACTTGGCGAAATGATTAACGATGGCAACCAAAATACCTTTGAGGTAACAGTATCTAATCCTAATGGAACTACAGATATGCACAGCGATAACGACTTCATGTCATCAGATTTTGAGGACGTTCCTGTTTACAAAAATCAATTTTTGGTGCGTTTGAAGACGAATAACTATGGCAGTCAAAATTCATGGAAAATAGAAAATAGCCAAGGTGAAATTGTGTCCTCCAACGGCAACTTTGCTAGTAATACACTAAACACCGATACTGTAATTTTAGGCAATGGCTGTTTCACTTTTACTCTTGAAGATACGGGCGGTGATGGCTTAGACTTTTGGTATTGGGACAATGTGGGTCAGCCAGATGGAACAGGCTACATCAACTTCATGTATTACGATACCATTTCAATTTTTAAAACCTTCCACAAAGATTTTGGCTCTCGAATTGTGCACTCTTTTAGAGTACAAAACGCCACTTCTATAGATGAGCAATCTTTGGATAAATTTGAAGTGTACCCTACACAAACAAATGGGCTAGTGCATATAAAATCGACAGCAAATATTGAGGAGAAAAACTTGCAACTGTTCGATGTTAAAGGTCAATTACTACTACAAAAACAATGGTTTGAGACAGAAACAGATATTGATTTAAGCAACTTTACCGAAGGTATTTACTTCATCAAATTCAAGACTGACAACTCTTTGCAATCGGAAAAAATTATATTTAACAATTATTAAATTTTTCATTTGTCTTTTTTGATATTTTTGTTTCGATGAGTAAACCTTCCTATTGCACTAGTTTAATAGAATATTCCCGTTTTCGTACCAGAGAAGTTATGGTGGGTAAAGTAGGTGTTGGTGGAGATAACCCCATACGTGTACAATCCATGACTACTACAGATACGATGGATACACAAGCCACTGTAGAACAAAGTATCCGTATGATAGAGGCGGGTTGTGAAATTGTACGTATCACCGCACCGAGCAAGAAAGATGCCAAAAACCTACAAAACATTAAAGACGAATTGAGGGCAAGAGGTTACGATACTCCCTTGGTTGCCGATATACACTTCACGCCCAATGCTGCCGAAATAGCTGCACGTATAGTAGAAAAAGTAAGGGTAAACCCGGGCAACTATGCCGATAAGAAAAAGTTTGAAGAAATAGAATATACCGACGATACCTACCAACATGAATTGGAACGTATCAAAGAACGCTTTGTGCCCTTAGTACGTATCTGCAAAGAAGAAGGTACTGCCATGCGAATAGGCACCAATCACGGTTCGCTGTCGGATAGAATACTCAGCCGTTATGGCGACACCCCTCTTGGTATGGTAGAATCTGCCCTAGAGTTTTTACGTATTTGTAGACAAGAAGATTTTCACAACATCATCTTGTCTATGAAAGCAAGTAACACCCAAGTGATGGTTCAAGCCTATCGTTTGCTCATTCAGAAGATGAAAGAAGACGGTATGAATTACCCTTTGCATTTGGGCGTAACAGAAGCTGGAGAAGGCGAAGACGGACGTATAAAATCTGCCGTAGGTATAGGCACACTCTTAGAAGATGGTATAGGCGATACCGTTAGGGTATCCCTCACTGAAGAACCCGAATACGAAATCCCCGTAGCTCGTGATTTGGTGGACCGTTACCAAGATAGAATAAAGCATCAAGCTATTGCTGAGGTAGAGCAAAACCCCATTGATAGCTACAACTTCCAAAGAAGAAAAAGTAGCACCGTACTTAATATTGGCGACAAGCAAGTTCCTATTGTGATGGCAGACTTTTCTTTGAAGAAAAACATCACACCAGCCAATTTCTTTGCTTTGGGTTATCGTTATTCGGTGCCCACAGACAAGTGGAATATTGGAGATATGGCATGCGACTACGTCTTTTTGGGAAGTGCAGAAATTGACTTTGACATACCAGGGACTTTAGGCGTCATTTACCATCACGACACTTGGCTCAAGCATAAAGATAAAGAAAGAGTCTATCCCTTTCTGACCAGTAAGAACTACCTTGAAGGCGGTGTCTTTTCTGAACAGATGAATGTGGTTTACGCCTGTTTGGAAGATCTCAATACAGAGCTAATGAGCCGACTCAAAGCAGACCCAACTGCCGTATTACTCATTGATACTTGGAATGCCCACGGTATGGCAGAGCAAAGGCGTTTGTTTATGGAATTGATGAATGCCGATTGTCAAGTGCCCGTCATTATTGGTCGTGCTTACGGAGGACTTTCTGAAGAAAAATTACAACTGCAAAGTGCCACCGATATGGGGGCTTTATTGTTAGACGGTCTAGGCGATGGTATTTTTATTGCTGCCGAAAATTGCGGTAGCGACCAGAATATCAACCAAACCGCTTTTGGCATACTACAAGCCACACGAACACGTATCTCAAAAACAGAATACATCTCTTGCCCTTCCTGTGGACGTACCCTATTCGACCTACAAGAAACAACAGCCAAGATTAGAGCTAAGACCAACCACCTCAAAGGGGTGAAAATTGGTATTATGGGCTGTATTGTTAACGGACCGGGAGAGATGGCAGATGCCGACTACGGCTATGTAGGCACAGGCGTAGGAAAAATAACACTCTACAAAGAAAAAGAAGTGGTACAACGCAACATTCCTGAAGAACAAGCCGTAGATGCCCTCATAGACCTCATTAAATCTTATGGCGATTGGATAGAAGCAAAAAGTGATTAAAATTTTATAAAATTTATTTCACAACTTAAAGCTCAATGAACTATTTACACTTTTATCCATATTGACCACATAGTTCTTTCAACACTGAAGGCGTAAACGACAGCGAACATACCTCCTCCTTATACCCCAATCCCACAGTAGGCTGGGTACAACTGCAACACCCTACCGCCACCCAAATTGTTCTGCACGACCTTATGGGCAAAGAACAGCACAGACAAGCTGTCCTTCCTCAACACAACAACAGCCTAAATTTGGTACACTTGCCAAGAGGCATATTCCTTCTGAGCTATTGGCATCAAGGACAACAACTGCAACATGAGAAATTATTGAAGAAGAGTAAAAGGTAGTTTCAGAGAAGTGTTTAGCCCCACAAAGGTGTAGGATAAACGCCCTTCTCAATTTGTTCGGCAATAGCCGCCACCGCCATAGGCTTATCTTCTTTGTAAGTCACCCCAAACCAAGTGTCGGTAGTAGGAATAACCTTAACCACCATAGTCCCATCATTAATTTTATCGGTAATAATATTCGGAATGTAGTACTCTGCCTTAGGGTCTTGAGCATTGACCTTCATAAAGGCATGAAATCCTTGTTCTATCTCAGCAAAAATAGAAGGGTGAAAACCCCAATAATTCATAGATACACTGGCTTTAGGGTTAAGCTCTACGCCACCATCTTCGCCAACATTATATTCTACTTTACCGTCCACTTTGGCAATCTTGGTACGCTCAATGACTTCTATAAGGTGACCACTTTCATTGACTTCGCAAACTCCCCTATTCACTGTGCCGTGCTCCGATAGGGTATTGTCCAAAACATAGCCCAACATAGACATGACAGAAGGCGAACAGTCGTTTTGCAAAAAGTCCACCATTATCTTAAAGGAATTGTTACCGTAATAATCATCGGCATTTATCACCGCAAAAGGCTCATTGATAAATTCTTGAGCCACCAAAACAGCGTGAGAAGTGCCCCACGGTTTTTGTCTTTCTACCAAATCTACCCCCTCTAACTCTACTTGCACAGGCTGATAGGCGTAGGCTATGTCTATCCTATCCTCAAACTTAGAAAAACGAGAGCGAAAAGCTTCATCAAACTCTTGGCGAATGACAAAAACTATCTTGCCAAAACCCGATTGAATAGCATCATAAATAGAGTATTCTATAATGGGTTCTTCATTGGGTCCTATACCATCGATTTGTTTGAGTCCACCGTAACGGCTACCCATTCCTGCTGCTAAAATTAAAAGTGTTGGTTTCATTGATATACAAAGGTAAATTTCGCCACAAAAGTAGGTAAATACATCGGTTAATGAGTGAATATTTAGTTAAATTCTACTAAAACTGACACAATTTCTATCCGTCTTTCTCGAGCCGCTTTTATGCTATACACCGAGTTTCTTCTATCCTTAGGATTGTCACTCACACCTATGCTAACTTGGGTTTCTCCTAAAGGGAGTTCGCTAATCTGAAAGTGCCCGTTTTGAAGGTAAGCTAAGAGTGCCCCATCATTGTATTGCATAAGGAAGTTTTCTACACTAGAAATACGGCGTTTTGCCAATAGGTTGTTGTAGTCAGATGCCGTCAAGGGTGAGGTATAGCCTTTGAGCTTTATCTCGACTTTAGCCTCCAAAGACAATGCCCTTTCTAACTGCTCGGCAAATTGTAGCAATTGCTTATGACCTTCATATACGGTTTGTTCGAAGAAATCACGCATCTGACGTTCAGTAGTATTTCTAGCTCTACCTGACATTACCGAAGAAAAACGCTTGACGTATTCCTCTTTTTGTGCCATAAAAGAATTGTAGGCATCGCTATAAGTTAGAGTGGTGACACTATCCCTCGTCTTGGGGTTAGGCTCGTCGTTATGAAAATACAAACTCAAAGGTAAGTTCAATTGCATGGCGGTGGCTAAGCTATCTACCTCAACACAAACACACTCCACCGTTTTTACAAAACTGTAAATATCGTTGCAACAGCTTTCTTGGCTAATGGTCTGCGAGCCTAGCCTATTGGAAGATAAAAAGCCCAGATGAAAACTGTCTATCAAAGCAACATAATACAAATCGTTGGCACTACTATTGAGGGGTTGTCCTACATTTTGTACTAAACCCCATTGCTCATTCCATACCGATTTGAAAATATCAAAGCCTCCTATACCGGGGTGAAAGTCTGAACTGAAATACAAGACCTTTTCTACCGAATGATAAAAAGGAGTCACTTCTTTGCCCGTCGTATTGATGCCGTTTCCTAGATTTTGAGCTTGTCCTGTCATAGGCACAAACCAAATGTCTAAATTGCCAAATCCGCCCACTCTATTAGAAGCTATAAACAAGCCTTCTACCCCATTCCACAAAGCCCATTGCGGATGGGTGTTGTTACTGTAAGGCACATTAAAGCGTTGGTCCATAAGTTGAGGTACAGACCACAAGCCATTGCGGTACTGACTGCTATAAATCTGACAGACCATCTCGCCTTTATGATTTTTGCACTTGGTAAAATAGGCCTCCTGACCCAAAGGACTGAAGGTAATGTTGGCCATGTGGTAGCTTTTGTCATTGAATAACTTGTACAAATCGGCAACAGCCCCATCTCTAGAACGCATCAATTGAGAACGGTGACCGATATATAACTCCTCAGCCAAACCGTCATCAGCTACCATAGAAGAAAAATATAAACTGGTATCGCCCAAAGGAAAAGGCGCAAAATCGGAATAGCTGGAGTTAATGTGCTCGCCCATAACTTGGACTTGAACATCTTCACGCTCTTTCATAGTCAATGCCATCTGAGCCCCTTTCCATTCCATCATAGCCTTTCTATACCAATAATCAGAAGGGCGTAAACTTTCATCTAAAAATTGTTTTAAATAGCTGGAGGCTTCCTCGTACTGAGCAAGGTTTTTGTGCAAAATGCCTAACCACAATAAGGTGTTGGGATAAAGGGATACTTGCTTACTTTCAAGGACTTTTTCATAAGCCATAATCCCTTTACTATACTGATTGGTTTGTCGGTAACTTTCCGCCAAAGAATACCAATCGCTAAAAGATGTACTGTCCTTTTGGAAAGAGAGTTCGTAGAAATAAACGGCTGAAAAGTAATCTTGTGTGTTGTAATAAAAATCAGCTTCGGCATCAATTTCTCCTTTTTTCTGAGCGAAAGAAAAGCTAGTCAAGAAGACTAAAAGGTATGTTAGGATATATTTATTCATAAGAAGGCAGGACAGGTTTTGTACTTGGGCTTGGATAATACTTTGGACTGTATAATGTGAGCAAATGACAATTCCCAAGCACCCAAATAATTACTAGCTGGGACTAAGTCGGAGGTGTTCCAATCGTAGCTAAATGCCACCTGCGATTGCTCAAACTGTATGCCAATTAAAGACGTCAAGGCATCTCCAAAACGGTAATAACTAGCTAGCTCAAGGACTATGTATTTGTAGTAGTATTCGCTGATATCAAAACTAATCTGTGAGCCTAGCATAAACTCCCTTTGGTTTTGTTGGCTGGTATAATGAATAGATGGGCTAAGCTGCCATTTTTCATTCAAATAGTAATCTAAACTGCTGGAAAATTGATGACGAACAGCTAACTTATCTTCCGATGATATAAAGGAACGGTTTGGACTATTGATGTGAAACAAAGCATAAGCGACCTTCCATTCACTAGAAACAAAACTGAAAGTTCTATTGATGCCCATTCCTATGTCCATGTAATTCTTAGTTTCTGTACTGATGGATTCGCCATCATCGATAAATATCAAATCGGAGTAGTCAATACGACGTTGTGCAAAGCCCAACTGAACCCCCAATTGCCAATCTTGTAAAGAACGAGAAAGGGAAAGGTTAAATTGTGTAAGTGACAAGCGAGAACTCCCCGATTGGTCACGAAGAAACTGAAGCCCTAAACCCCAATTTTCTATGGGCATATCCAAGCCCACCGAAGTTGTACTGAATGGAATACTTACACTCGCCCATTGCTCACGCTGATGGGCTGTAATACGATAGTCTCCATCGAAGTCAGCTGTCAAAGCGGGATTGCTAAACAAAGGGTTATTGTACCATTGGCTAAAATGTACATCTTGAGCCATTAAGGTTGTGCCTATACAAAGAAATATGAGTACTAATTTCTTCATCGTATCAAGCTAATATTACCTTTTTTGAAAAAGGACTTTTGCCCTCCTATACAGCCAATATTGAGGTGGTAATCGAAGACAGAAGAAGGCTGTAACTCCCCTTTAAAATAACCGTCCCAAGGCTCTTTTTTGTCTTGGGTGTAAAAGACTTTCTGTCCCCATCGGTTGAATATATTGAGCTCAAAATCTTGAACGATATTCAATTCATCTTTGATTCGGAATTTTTCATTCAACAAATCGCCATTTGGAGTAAAAGCATTGGGAATAAGGATATTGTCTTCGCTACAACATGCTTCGCCCAAAGCAACATCTATTCTTCCTGTTTCACTGCACCCAAATTGCCTAACTTCCATATAGTATGTGCCAACAGTAGATACTACTAAAGTATCTTGCTCCAAAACTGAAGAACTTTCCAAAGCTGTTGTCCATATAATTTGTGCTGAATCGCTGGTTTCTACCCTCAAGACAATGGGCAAACCGCATATTTCTGAGTTTGCAGAATAATCGAAAGGCACTTTCCTAACTGCCACATACTGACTGAGTGTATCGAAGCAATTATCGGACTGACCTATGAAATAATAAAACATAGAATCTGTAGGCCAGGCATAAGTGCTAGATTCTGAAGGATTAGCTATAGCAACATTGGGCGACCATTGATAGGTAAAACCGTCCATTTCAGTTCCTTGTAAAAGTACACTATCGCCTTCACAGATAAATAAGCTATCCAATTCTTGGTATTTATTGTCGTCTATGGTAATATTCTTGATGATACTATCCACCAAATTGCAGGAGGTAGGGTCGTTAGTAACGAGTAAGACTTCATAGTTTCCTACCGCCGAAAAGGTATGAATGGGTGTCATTTCGGTAGAAGTTGTGCCATCTCCAAAATCCCAATAGTAGTAGTTGTTTTCTCCTAAACTCAGATTTTCAAAAACTACTGTCCAATCGCAAGTCAATTCTGGAGCATTGAAATTAGCAACAGTCAAAGGGAAGTCTGGATCAAACTTAAAGACTGCATTATTACAACTCGCCCCATTGGTATTGGATACGGCATTGTCAGTAGTAGGAAAATCAGAAAAACCCCCACAACCCGCACAAACGGACTGATAAACGATGCCTTTTTTATCAAAACGACTGGTTCCACCATCCACGTGTTCAGCAGCTTGATCCCCTCCAAAAAAGGAAGCGAAAGACAAGGTGTTAGCATCGTCCTCAAAAATAATAAGGTAGAAATCACTACCGTCTGTTTCGTCTTGAAAAGCATCAAAAGTAGTCACCAAATCGGAAGTGCTACCGCCAGGTCCTAAATGTATGGAATCGTTGGTAGTGCCTCCCCAACCCGAGCAATAAATCCTATTACAAGCATCGACCAAAAAAGCCGTAGGAGAAATGTCTATTCCACCACTTCCTGAACCAAAAACAGTAGAAAAATCTAAGGTGTTAAGTTCTGAATTTAGCTTACTTACAAACTGACCGCTATTAGGCTGAGAAAATACCGCATTAAATATCAAAGTGTTGTCAGGAGCTAAACTTTGTCCAAACAAATACACTTGATCCAACTTATCCAATTCTATAAAATAGGACTGGTCGTATTGGTCAGAACCGTAATAGGTAGAGCTCAAAAGTGTCTGGCCATCTTTAGAAAAATGAGATACAAAAGCATCTACTGAACCTCCTAAATAATCTGATGCATAAGCCCCATTGGTAGTCGCTAAATTATCAGACGATGTGCCTCCACAAGCGTACAAATCGTTATTGGAATCAAAGGCTAATGAGTACAAAGCATCGTCACTACTGCCACCAAAATATGAACTCCATTGAATGGCACTCAAATCCAAATCTAGTTTTACTATTATACCATCTTGACCTCCATTGATAGCGGGTTGAATTAAACTATTGACAATAGGAAAGTCTGAAGAAAAAGTTGATGAAGCGATGTAACAATTTCCATCAGTATCAATGTCTATTTCGCCTCGCATCTGGTCAGCATAGTTGTAACGTAAAGTAGCCGAGCTATTAAATCCATCGTTGTCTGTCCCCCCTAAAAAGGTCGAGGACAATAAGTCTGTCCCTTCTGCATTCAGACGACTGATAAAAATATCACAACCGTTGGTGTAGTTGAGGCCTACCCCATTGACAGCAAGAGCCTGTCCGCCATTGAATGTATTGTCAAAAGCCCCTTCGCTAGTAGGGAAGTCTGCTGAACCTGTTGTACCCATAACAAATAATTCTTCGTCATAAACAATAAGACTATGAGGCACCTCATCGCCAGAACCTCCTAAATAGGTAGAATAAACCATAAATGTACCCGTAGTATCGTACTTACTCAACACCACATCATTACCCACAACACCACCGTTATAGGCTGTTTGGTATGCCCCAACAGTAATGGGATAACCTATGTTATATGCTGTCCCTCCAGCATATAAAAAGCCGTAGTCGTCATAGGTGGCAGTATATCCAAAGTTACTTGCTACTGAACCCGAGTATGAAGAAAATATCATTTCAGGGTCAATTATCAATTCCTTATTACGGTCATAACCCTTAGGGAATTCAAACGATAAGCGTTGTTTTTTCCATACAAAACGACAAGCTACCTCAACTTTTTCGCCATTATGCCACTGATAAGCATAGGGGCGTTCTTCTCTAATTTCATTTAAAACAGTACGTAATACCAATCGGCCATCTTCAATGCCTTTATCTTTGACTCCTTCAAGACGTAGTTTAATATCTGAAGGGTCAGCATTTGGCTGAACTATCCAATCGTATTTAAGACCTCCAGCATATTCATAAATGCTATAATCTATGCCGTCATACAAATTATTATAATTGACTTTTTTATAAGTTCTGACTTCGGATACTAAGGGCTTAACATTGAAAAAATTAACCACCCCTTCTCTTTCTTCTTCAAAGCTGATTTTGGGAGTATTGGCTCTAACAAAGTGCCATTTGAAAGCATGAGCTTGAATGCTATCGACCATGGTGTCGTAATCGTGTGAATGGCTAAAATAAGTAGCGTCAATGAAATTAAAAGTAAGAGCTTTTTCTTCTAGGAACATGGCCCCATTAGCTAAATTCACTTTGGCTTTGACAGCTTTATTCAATTGCCCTTTGTTTGGGGTAAAAAATACTTGTGCCGATAAGTTGCACCAGCACAATACCATCAATAATCTAAGCAAAGCTCTCATAGGGTAAAGATACTGATTTCAGTAGACTAAAAATTGCTGGCTATAGATTGAATAACATTCATCATGCTGTCTTTTAGAATGGTGTAGGCTTCTAAGTTTTCTTTTTTAACTGGCTTAGATGGGGGTAACTTCTGTTTGTAAGGGTCTACCTGACGACCATTTTTCCAAAAACGATAACATACATGAGGCCCTGTTGCTAAGCCTGTACTTCCCACATATCCAATGACTTCTCCTTGCTTGACATAAACTCCAGGGCGTATTCCTGATTTTATTTTGGACATGTGTAAATATTGAGTGCTGTAAGTACTGTTGTGTCTTACCTTAACGTAATTACCATTGTTACGTTTGTACCTCGCCTCTGTAACGGTACCATTGGCAGTCGATAAAATAGGTGTGCCTGTCGGTGCAGCATAATCAGTACCCAAATGGGCTTTTATACGACCTGTTACGGGGTGCTTTCTTCGCTTACTAAAACTAGAACTGATACGAGAGTAATTTAATGGTGCTCTTAAAAAAGCCTTTCTTAAAGCAGCACCTTCATCATCGAAATAATCGCCATAGTTTTCTTCTTCTTCAAAGTAAAAGGCATAAAAATCTTCATTGGCATGATTGAATAATGCAGCATATACACGCCCTATGCCTATGAATTCTCCTTCAACGTATTTTTCTTCATAAACTACCTTGAAATAATCGCCTTTTTGTATTCTAAAAAAGTCTATGGTCCAAGCGTAAATGGAGGATAATTCCATGACTAAAGTAGGACTCATTTTGTTTTCAACTAGTGAATTCCATAAGGAAGATTCTATCTGACCACTAGCCTCACGAGTTTTTACCTCAACTTCTTTTTGACCTAAAAATACATCTATGGTATCTCTTATGTCAAAAACGACATAATCTATACTAGACATTTCATAAATGAAATATTGGGCTTTCTCAATACTGTCGTTAGAACACAGAACCGTAAACTTCTTACCCGCTTTAGCTTTTCTGAAATCAAAAATTCCTTTAGAGGCTCTTACTATTTGGTCTATTCTACCGTGGTCTATATGATTGAGATAAAGTACTGCTCCTAAAGTTTGTCCACTTTCTAATTCTCCCCTATGTACCTTATAGTCTTCAGTACATATATCATAAAGTACTACACAGGGGTCTGCAAGACTTACTTTATCTTGAGAATTGCAACTTGGAAAGGTAAATGAAATGGAGATTGCCAACAACAAAAAGCCTACTACATTACCCCATTTATTTTTTTTCATTCTATACTATCAACTTTCGTTAAGGGCATTTACCACCCACTGTCTGCCCCAATTTTCCATTTCCTCTTTTGTCCATAATTCTGGGAAAAAGATTCGTTTTTGAAAACGAGGGGGCAAATATTTTTGCCAATTTGTACCGCCTGTTGCATCAGCATCACCGTCTTTTGATGACAAATAGCGAACTGCTGATTTGTAATGCACCAATGGCCAATTCACATTGACGTTCAAATCTAATAAACGTAATTGATGTATCAAGTCTTTGTCTTGCTGGTCTTCAACACTTAATTGTTGATATTTTGCCAGTAAGTTTTTATCTGAAAAATCATGAGCTCTGTCGATAAATTGCGCCATATATTTCTTTTCGAAATTTTCGAGCATCAACGTTTTTTTGCCCGTTTTCATATCTATAGCACCGTCTTTCCAATATAAGTGCTGAGCCATATCATCAATACTAGAGCCTATCAAACCTTCTCTTTCGTCTTTGTGTGTGAGATTAATAAGGTGTGTACAAGAAATTTCTATCAATCTGTATTGTGCAGACTGAAAACCACTAGAGGGCAATAAAGACATTCTGAACTTTAAAAACTGCTCTTTTTCCATGCCATTGACCATGATACCAAAGGAAGACGTTAGCACTTCAAAATAACTGTTGATTCGTTTTAGGCGTTCTGTAAATAACTCAACCGATAGAGAATCATTCCAACCCATATCTTGACCTTCTTCTGACATTAACTTGCCGTTGTGAGCTATTTGATCCAACTCAAGCATAGCCAACTTGAAGTATAACTCTGTAATTTGATGGTAAATGATAAAGATCTGTTCGTCTGGAAAATCAGTTTTGGGGTGTTGAAGACTCAACAAAGTATCCACATAAGTATAATCCCAATAATGCAAGGGATTAGCATACAGCAAACCATCTAAATAAGCTGGTAAATCTTGACCTATAGAAGCGTACTTACTGTCTAACTTCTCTATCTTGTCTTTAATCTCTTTAGTCCATTCCATAGTAGTAATTTTTTTGGGACAAATTGAACATTAATATTTGTTTAAGATATGTTTAAAATCATAATACGATATTAACGATTTTCTTCGGAACTATGATAATACGCTTGGGGTTTTTGCCTTCCATATATTGTTTGGTCTTCTCAAAAGCCATGACTTCTTTTTCTATGTCTTCCTTGCTCAAATCAGCAGAAAGCTCAAGAGTAAAACGCATTTTACCATTAAAAGAAATAGGATAAGTGAAGGCGTCTTCTTTTAAATGCTGTTCGTCAAATTTAGGCCAATTGGCAAGAGTGACCGATTCCGTATGCCCTAATTTTTCCCATAGTTCTTCAGCAAAGTGTGGAGCGTAGGGTGCTATCAACACAATTAAATCTTTGAGGATATATCGTTTGTTACATTTCAAATCATTCAACTCATTGACCGCTATCATCAAATTACTAACTACCGTATTGAACGCCTTTCTATCGATGTCTTCGGTTACCTTTTTAATGGCTTTATGCAAAGACTTCAATTCTGCTTTTGTTGGCTCGTCATCAGAAAGATGGATTTGATTATTTTCATCGTGTGCTAAACGCCAAAACTTTCTTAAAAAATTATGTACCCCATTGATACCTTTTGTATCCCAAGGCTTGAACTGCTCTAAAGGGCCCAAAAACATTTCATACATTCTTAAAGTGTCAGCACCAAATTTCTCCACCAAATCATCGGGCGTCTGAACATTGTACTTGGACTTTGACATTTTTTCTACCTCAAAACCACAGATGTATTTGCCTTCATCATTGAGAATGAATTCAGCCTCTTTGTATTCTTCTCGCCATTTTTTGAAAGCTTCAATATCTAAAACGTCCTTATCCACAAGCTCAATATCAACATGCATGCGACTGGTTTTGTAGTCTTTTCTCTTATCCAAACTGATGAAAGTATTGCTGTCTTTAATTCGATATACAAAATTGGAACGCCCTAAAATCATTCCTTGATTAATCATTTTTTTGAAGGGCTCATCAAAAGCAATAAAGCCTCTATCGTACAAAAACTTAGTCCAAAACCTAGAGTATAATAAGTGTCCAACAGCATGTTCTGCGCCACCAATGTATAAATCCACTTGCCCCCAATAATCGGCTTTTTCCTTAGACACAAACTCTGTATCGTTTTGAGGGTCCATATACCTTAAAAAATACCACGAAGAACCTGCCCAACCTGGCATAGTATTATGCTCCATTCTATCGCCTTGAAAAACATTCCAATCTTCTTTTTTAGCTCTAGCTAAAGGTGGTTCACCTTCTTCTGTTGGTAGGTATTTATCGACCTCTGGCAATTCTACGCAACTTTCATCATTTGTCAATCTAGGGATATCATTTTCATAGTACACTGGAAATGGCTCTCCCCAGTACCTTTGACGACTGAATATAGCATCTCTTAATCTGTAGTTTGTTTTGCCCTTACCTATCTCTTTTTTCTCGATGGCTAATATGGCTTGTTGTATGGCTTCTTGGGCAGTAAGACCTGAAAGGAAATCCGAATTATCAATGATAGCCGCTTTATCTTCATTAGCACCTTCACTAATATCCGTATCTTTAAAGATGTTCTTAATCTCAATACCAAACTTATTAGCAAAATTCCAATCCCTTTGGTCGCCACAAGGAACTGCCATAACAGCCCCTGTACCATAAGATGCTAAAACATAATCTCCAATCCAAATTGGTATTTTTTCATTGGTAAAAGGGTGAATTGCATAAGCTCCCGTAAAGGCTCCCGTTACACTCTTCACATCGGACTGTCTGTCTCTTTCGGACTTCAAGGCTGCTTGTTGGCAATAGCTTTCTACCTCCTCTTTTTGTGAGGCAGTAGTGATGGAATTTACAAGTTCATGCTCGGGTGCTAATACCATAAAAGTAACGCCATATATGGTGTCTAGTCTAGTAGTAAATACTTCTATTTGCTCGCTACTATTTTCTACAGAAAAACGAAGCGATGCCCCTTCAGATTTGCCTATCCAGTTGCGCTGAATTTCTTTGATGGAATCGTTCCATTCTACTTGTTCTAAGCCTTCAAGTAAGCGTTCGGCATAGGCTGTAATTCGCATAGACCATTGCTTCATGAGTTTTTGTTCAACAGGGAAATTGCCTCGTTCTGAACGACCGTCTTTGACCTCATCGTTAGCCAAAACAGTTCCTAAACCCTCACACCAATTCACCCATGTTTCGGATAAAAACGTCAGTCTGTATTTTAATAAAATGGCTTGTTGCTCGGCTTCACTCAATGCCTTCCATTCTTCAGCAGTAAATAGTGGCGTGTCTTCATCGCATGGAGATTGCACTAAAGCGTTTCCATTACGTTCTAATTCTTCTACCAATTCTGAGATGGGCAAAGCCTTATTATCTATGTTACAATAATAGGAGTTAAAAAGTTGCTTAAAAATCCACTGTGTCCACTTATAATAATTGGGTTCTGAAGTGCGAAGTTCTCTACTCCAATCGAAAGAGAAGCCTATTTTGTCTAATTGTTCTCTGTAACGATTGATATTATTTTCTGTTGTAATAGCAGGGTGTTGTCCTGTCTGTATAGCATACTGTTCTGCTGGTAAACCAAAAGAATCGTACCCCATTGGATGCAAAACATTAAACCCCTTATGACGTTTGTAACGGGCATATATATCTGATGCTATGTAGCCTAATGGATGGCCAACATGCAGACCTGCCCCCGAAGGATATGGAAACATATCTAATACATAAAACTTGGGCTTGGAAGTATCTTCCTCAACTTTATAGGTTTGCCATTCCCTCCATCGGTCTTGCCATTTTTGCTCAATGCGATTAAAATCGTATTCCATTCTAAATTATTTTGAAAGCAAAGTTAATCAATCGTCACAACTAAGCACTAAAAATTATTACCTTAGCAAACGTAATGAAACAAGCGCAAGAAAGACATATAAAGCGTAAGCTTAGAACCTCTTCTTTATCTACTATGCTAAGTATCTCTTTGGTTTTGCTGATGTTAGGCAGTATGGGCTTCATTTTTCTTAACACGCATCGTTTAACGAATTATATCAAAGAAAACGTAGGCTTCACATTAATTCTTCAAGAAAACATTAAAAAGGTAGACCGCCTTCAACTTCAAAAAAGTTTAGATGCTTCGCCACAGATTAAAAGCACCGAATTTGTTAGCAAAGAAGATGCTGCTAGAATTTTAGCAAGCGATTTAGGAGAAGATTTCATTAGCTTTTTGGGCTTTAACCCATTATCTGCATCTATTGATGTCTACATGAATGCCGAATATGCCGATGAAAGCCGTATAGATGCTATCGAAAAAGATTTGCAAAAAAACCCCATTATCAAAGAAATAATCATTCAAAAGGATCTGATAGCCGCCATCAATACCAATGTTAGAAAACTAAGTGTAATTTTAGTTTCCTTTTGCGCTTTGCTATTAATTGTTGCTATCGCTTTAATCAATAATACCATTCGACTGACGGTTTACTCACAGCGTTTTACCATACAATCTATGAAATTAGTAGGCGCTACCAACGCTTTTATAAGAAAGCCGTTTTTAAGAAATGGTATCCTACAAGGTGTTTTTTCTGCTTTAATAGGGATCGTATTTTTAATTATTGCCTTGTTTAGCCTACACAAAGAAATGCCAGAACTATTATTACTTGAAGATATACCAACCATTGGAATAATCTTTGTTGCTATTCTTATTTTTGGCGTATTGATAAGTACTATTGTAACCAACTTTTCCGTTGGTAAATACCTTAAAATGAACGAAAACGATTTATATCATTAAAACTATGGAATTTAATTTTGGAAAAAGAAACTATCAGCTTATGATTTTAGGTGTTATGCTTATTATCACAGGCTATATATTGATGACTGGAGGAAAGTCTGAAGATCCTAATGTTTTTAGCGATGCCATCTTCAGCTTTAGAAGAATGACACTTTCTGTAATCTTCCTTATCACAGGACTAGTAATCGAGGTCTTCGCTATATTACATAAGGCTAAAGATGAGTAGTATTTTTGCGGCTATCCTGCTAGGGATTATTCAAGGACTTACCGAATTTTTACCTGTTAGTAGCAGTGGTCATTTAGAAATAACAACCTTTATTTTAGAGCATTTTGGTAGTGAGGGCTTGCCCGAAGAAAATATTTTAATGACGGTAGTGCTACATGCAGCTACAGCTTTAAGTACTCTCTTTATTTTTAGAGATGAAGTCGCTCAAATTTTCAGAGGATTACTACAGTTTAAATGGAATGAAGAGTTTCAATTTTCATTAAAGATTATTATTTCTATGGTTCCTGCAGCAGTAGTTGGAGTGCTTTTTGATGAGCAAATAGATGCTCTCTTTGGTGGTAGAATCTTATTGGTTGGCAGTATGCTAATCGTTACTGGTTTACTCCTTTTTATTGCTGATAAAGCTAAGAATACAACTCAATCTGTCAGCTTTGGACAATCCTTAATTATCGGTATAGCTCAGGCTATTGCTATTCTTCCAGGTATTTCAAGGTCAGGAGCTACTATTTCTACTTCTGTTATTCTTGGTATTGATAGAGAAAAGGCAGCACGATTTTCTTTTTTAATGGTTGTTCCTCTCATCTTTGGCAAGATGGGAAAAGACATTTTAAGCGGTGAGATGGCATCCGAAAGTGCTGCTCTAATTCCCCTACTAGCTGGATTCGTGGCTGCCTTTATTACAGGCCTAATCGCTTGTAAATGGATGATATCACTAGTCAAAAAAAGTCAGCTTAAGTATTTTTCTTACTACTGTTTTACCATAGGAATTTTGACTATTATTTTCACTGTACTTTAGATGATTGATTACATAGAGGGGCACACTTTACTTATCAATAAACCGTTGCGATGGACTTCTTTTGATGTAGTAAAAAAAATACGCAATACTCTCCGCACAGCTCTAAATATTAAAAAGATAAAAGTAGGTCATGCCGGCACACTAGACCCTTTAGCCGATGGACTTCTCATAGTTTGTACCGGTAAATTCACCAAACGTATTAATGAATTTCAAGCTCAAGAGAAAGAATATACAGCCGAATTTACATTGGGTGCAACGACTCCCTCTTTTGATTTGGAAACAGAAGTCAATGAAACCTTCGATTACAATCATATTACCGAAGATATGCTCAAAACAACTGCTGAATCATTGACAGGTAATATCTTGCAAACACCACCTATTTATTCAGCAATCAAACAGGATGGCAAACGCCTTTACGAACATGCCAGAAAAGGAGAAGATGTAAAAATAAAAGAGAAAATGGTTCATGTTTCAAAATTTGAAATAATAAAAGTAGAGATGCCAAAAGCCCATGTTAGAATTGTATGTAGCAAAGGGACTTATATCCGTTCGTTAGCACAAACGTTTGGAAAAAACCTCAATAGCGGCGCACACTTGAGCCAACTAACAAGAATACGAATTGGAAAGTTTGAACTGAGTCAAGCAATTGACATTCAAGAGTTTATAGACTCTTTTTCTCTCACAAATAATCCAGCAACTGAACATTAATTTAGTATATTTGCGCACTTTTTTACTAAGAATACAAGAACATCATGATAAAAAGAAAGCTCTCACAATTTAATTTTGAATTACCAGAAGAACTTTTAGCAGAAAGACCTGCTTACAACCGAGACGAATCTCGACTAATGGTAGTCAATAGAAAAACAGGTGAAATCGAACATAGACAATTTAAAGATTTGGTGGACTATTTCGGTGAAGGTGATGTTATGATATTCAACGACACCAAAGTTTTTCCTGCTAGGATGTATGGCAACAAAGAAAAGACTGGTGCTAGAATAGAAGTCTTTTTATTAAGAGAATTAAATAAAGAAAATTTATTGTGGGACGTTTTGGTAGACCCAGCACGTAAAATAAGAATTGGTAATAAGTTATACTTTGGAGAAGACGACAGTTTAGTGGCAGAAGTTATTGACAACACCACTTCTCGAGGTAGAACCTTGCGTTTTCTTTACGATGGTAGTTATGAAGAGTTTAGAGAAAAACTTACTGAGCTAGGCGAAACACCATTACCAAAATACATCAAAAGAGAGCCAGACGCTGAAGATGAAGAACGCTATCAAACCATCTATGCTAAAACGGAAGGTGCTGTAGCTGCACCAACAGCAGGATTGCACTTCAGTCGTGAGCTCATGAAGCGATTAGAAATCAAAGGACTTGAGTTTGCTAACCTCACCCTACACATTGGACTAGGTACTTTTAGACCAGTAGAGGTAGAGGATTTAAGTAAACACAAAATGGACTCTGAAGAAGTTATCATTAGCGAGGAAACGACAAATACCATTAATACAGGTATCAAAGAAAAAAGAAGAGTTTGTGCCATTGGAACAACCTCTATGAGAGCTATTGAAACATCAGTAACTACTCAAGGGCTAATGACTCCTTTTACAGGCTGGACTAATAAATTCATTTATCCTCCTTACGATTTCAATATTGCCAATTGCATGATTACCAACTTTCACACTCCAAAATCTACCTTATTGATGATGGTTAGTGCTTTTGGTGGTCACGATTTAATAATGAACGCATACGAAGAAGCCATTAAAGAAAAATACAACTTCTTTACTTATGGTGATGCCATGCTGATATTATAACAGTGAAACAATATATTATCATAGTTGCTGGGGGTAGCGGAAGCCGAATGGGTTCTACTATCCCTAAGCAGTTTTTAGACCTCAACTCTAAGCCCATTTTGATGCATACCATTGAAAAAATGCACCAAAGTTTAGACCATTCTGAAATCATATTAGCACTACCCAAATCTGAGTTCGACACTTGGAAAAAACTTTGTCAAGAACACCAATTTAAAGTAAATCATCAAGTTGTTGAAGGTGGCAACACACGCTTTGAATCGGTTAGTAATGCTTTGAAAAAAGTTAATGAACAATCTGTCATTGCCGTACACGACGGCGTTCGTCCCTTAGTTAAAAATAGCGTGGTGAATGAATGTATGCAGAGAGCACAAGAGAAAGGAACTGCAATTCCAGTCATAGCTATTGAGGAAAGCTTAAGGCAAAAAACCGATAGTGGAAGTGTTGTTGTTAATAGAGACGAATACCTTATTGTTCAAACACCTCAATGTTTTAGCAGTGAGGTCTTGCTAAAAGCCTACCAACAAGACTATTCGCCTACATTTACTGATGACGCTTCAGTAGTAGAAGCTATGGGAATAGAGATACAACTTATTCAAGGCAATAAAGAAAACATCAAAATCACAACACCAGAAGACTTAAAGAAAGCTCAGGTTTATATCAATTTAATGTCAGAATAACATTTTAACTTGGCTATCTGATGATAACTTACCATCTACTATATGATTGATGTAATTGATGCCAGGCATTTTACCTTTTTGAAAAGTCCCTAAAGCATCAAGTCCAAGGTATTCAGCACCGTTTTTGCATGCCCATTCCATCAATAGTTCCAAAGAAACATGAGCTTGTATCGTTTTCATTTCTTCCAAAATAGATAGGGTATCGTTAGACGCTAAACTATCTGTTCCAATCGTCATTTTAGCTTTAGCATCTACAAACTGTTGGTAGTTAGGCAATTGATTTTCTATATATAAATTGGCTTTGGGGCAGGTACACCAATAAAGCTTATCGAAATTAGATATGGCTTCTGACATATCTTCTTCTTTGGTAAAGGTATTATGCACTAATAAAATAGGAGATTCTGGTAATAAAGGAAGGGTGCTTTGAAGTGCAGTCTTACCAGTGTACTTGAAAAAGTCTTTGGCAATAAGTTGTGACAACAATTGACCACTACCCTTCAAAAACATAGTGTCTTCCTCAGGCGTTTCTTGACTGTGTATACTGATAATTTCTCCCTTATTGTGATGTCTAATCTTTTCGAAAAGTGGTAAAGAAACGGAATAGTTGGCGTGAGGTGTCAAAGAGTTGGGTGTGCTACATTCTTGGCTTAGTTTCAGCCCTCGTTCAAATACTTCTTCAGCTTTATGGGGGTTAGATGCAAATAATTCGATGAAGGTATAATAGTAAATGGCACTATTAGCTTTTGTAGAAAAAGAATCTGCTGTATTACTAATGTCTGCTACAGCCACAATGCCATTATTATACATCTGTCTGTCTGCTAACTTTAAGGCATCGTCTTTTCGTCGCTGACTAGCCTTTCTAATTTGACCTATAGAGTTAATAAAATGAGGTAATCCTGATTTTGGGGCTAACTCTCCCTGCAAGTGTGACAACTCTAAATGACAATGGGTATTGATAAATCCGGGACAAAGAGCACCTTTAAAATATTCTAAATTAGCATTATCTATCTGCTGTTTATCATCTAGTAAATCTACAATTCTTCCCTCATCGTCAACGACCAAAACACCATCGTAAATGGGACTAGAAAAAGCCGTAAAAATGATATCTGATGTTAAGTAGCGCATAGAGCGTACAAAGATAGTATCTTTGTACGCTCTATGTCTTTAGATAAAAAAAATATTCGCACACTTACCTTAGAAGAACTTATGGACTTTTTCAAAGAGAATGATATGCCCACTTTTCGGGCCAAACAAGTATACGAATGGCTATGGAAAAAGTCGGTATCCTCCTTTGAAGAGATGCGTAATGTTTCCAAAGAAACCATTCAATTGTTAGATGAGCACTTTGTTATTCTACACGCCAAAATTACAGAATCACAAAAAAGTGCTGACCGCACCATAAAATCTGCTTTTGGCCTTTACGACAATAATAATGTTGAAGGGGTTTTAATCCCTACCAAAAGTAGAATGACAGCTTGTATATCTTCTCAAGTAGGCTGTAGTCTAACATGTAAATTTTGTGCTACTGGCAAATTAGATAGACTGAGGAATTTACATGCTGATGAGATTTACGACCAAATATTTATGCTAAACGAACAAGCCCTAAGCAATTACAATCAAAAGCTGAGCAATATTGTTTATATGGGTATGGGCGAACCCCTATTAAACTATAGAAATGTTCTAGAGTCTATTGATAAAATCACCTCAACAGACGGACTTGGCATGTCGCCCAAACGTATTACGGTATCTACTGCTGGTATCGCAAAGCTGATAAAAAAGCTAGGCGACGACGAAGTCAAATTTAATCTGGCACTTTCCCTACACGCTGCAAATGACAAGAAGCGTGACTATATCATGCCTATAAACGAACAGAACTCCTTAGAAGCATTAAAAGAAGCCATTGTCTATTTTTATGAAAAAACACAAACAAGAATAACCTACGAATACATCATTTTCAAGGACTTCAATGATGAAATTAGCGATGCCCAAGAGCTGGCTAGCTTTGCAAAAATTACGCCTTGTAAAATCAATATTATTGAATATAACCCTATTGACGATGGCGAATTTCAACAAGCTAAAAGAGAAAAAGTATATGCTTTTGTTAGTTATCTAGAAAGTAAAAACCTAATTGTAAATGTTAGGAGAAGTCGAGGTAAAGACATAGACGCCGCTTGCGGACAACTTGCCAATAAACTCGTAAAATCCTAGTATCTTTGTAATTCTTCTAAATACTGTAGATGAACACCATAAAAGAGATTAAAAAACCCATTCAACAAGAGATGCTCTTGTTTGAAAAGAAGTTTAAAGACTCCTTAAATAGCAAGGTTCCTCTTTTAGATAAAATATTACACTATATCGTAAAACGTAAGGGTAAACAAATGCGTCCTATGTTTGTTTTTCTTAGTGGCAAACTTTTTGGTGAAATCAACGAAAGCAGTTTCAGAGCGGCCTCACTAATTGAACTTTTACACACAGCCACATTGGTACACGACGACGTTATTGATGATGCCAATATGCGAAGAGGGTTTTTCTCTATTAATGCCCTTTGGAAAAATAAAATTGCAGTACTTGTTGGAGATTACCTCTTGTCTAAAGGCTTACTAATGTCTTTAGAAAATGAAGAATACGATTTACTACAAATTGTTTCTAAAGCAGTCAAAGAAATGAGTGAAGGAGAGCTTTTACAAATAGAAAAAGCCCGTAAACTTGACATCAAAGAAGACGTATATTTTGAAATTATCAGACAAAAAACAGCAACACTTATTGCGGCTTGCTGTGCTTGTGGTGCTATCACTGCCAAACAAGATAAAGAAACCGTCGAGCGTATGCGAAAATTTGGTGAGCTTATAGGTATCGCTTTTCAAATGAAAGATGATCTGTTTGACTACTACAATGAAGATGTTATTGGCAAACCTACAGGTATTGACATCAAAGAACAAAAGATGACTTTACCTCTTATTTATACCTTAAGAAATTGCGATAGAAAACAAAAGAAGTTCATTATTCAAACTGTAAAAAATCACAACACCAATAGTGAGCGTGTTTCTAAGGTTTTAGAAATAGTTAAAAAAAGTGGTGGGATAAACTATACGATTGAGAAAATGAAAACCTACCAAGAAGAAGCCTTGCGTTTGTTGAAAACTTTTGATGACAATGAAAGCCGAAAGTCTTTAGAACTTTTAGTAAATTTCGTCATCGAAAGAAAGAAATGATTCCAAAGGAAACCATAGATACCATTTTTGAAACAGCCCGAATAGAAGAGGTTGTTGGAGACTTTGTTACTCTTAAAAAAAGAGGTGCAAATATGCTCGGTAATTGCCCCTTTCATGATGAAAAAACACCTTCTTTTACCGTTTCACCTACTAAAAATATTTACAAGTGTTTCGGTTGTGGTAAAGGAGGGCATGCCGTGAATTTCGTTATGGAAATTGATCAGCTATCCTATCCCGAGGCTCTCAAATATATCGCCAAAAAGTACAATATTGAAGTTCCAGAAGAGGAGCAAACTCCTGAGCAGATAGAAAAATCTAACCTAAGAGAAAGTTTATTTATAGTCAATTCATTCGCCAATGATTACTTTCAGAATAACTTACACAAAACCGTAGAAGGTAAAGCTATAGGCTTAAGTTACTTTAAAGAAAGAGGTCTTTCGGAAGAAATGATAAATAAATTCCAGTTGGGCTACAATCCTGACAGCTGGGACGCTTTTACAAAATCTGCTCTAGAAGCATCTTATAAAAAAGAGTTTTTAGAAAAGACAGGGCTTAGTATTTTCAAAGAAGACAAGGCTTTTGATAGGTTTAAAGGACGAATTATTTTCCCTATTCATAGCATTTCAGGAAGAATACTCGGCTTTGGTGGACGAGCCTTAAAAAAAGAGGAAAAGGCAAAATACCTCAACTCTCCAGAAAGTGAGATTTATCATAAAGGACAAGTCTTGTATGGTATGTACTTCTCCAAGTCTGCCATTGTAAAAAATGACAATTGCTTAATCGTTGAAGGCTATACAGATGTTATATCCATGCATCAATCGGGCATTAATAATGTAGTGGCATCATCTGGTACCGCTCTTGGCTCAGAACAAATAAAACTGATTGGTCGATATACCAAAAACATTACCCTTCTGTTCGACTCCGATAATGCAGGAATTAATGCTGCTACAAAAGCTATTGACCTAATACATGTCGAAAGTATGACCGTCAAAGTAGCACTTTTACCAGAAGGCGAAGACCCCGACAGCTATTCCAAAAAATTCGGAGGAGAAGGGTTGACTCAATTTATAAACGAAAATGCTCAAGACTTTGTAGAGTTTAAAATTAACTTACTGGACGAAAAAAGTAAAAACGACCCCATCAAAAAAGTAAATCTCATTAGTGAAATTATGCAATCGATTGCTAAAATTCCTGATGGTATTACACGGGAGGTTTACATTGACAAATGCAGTAAGCTATTAGAAATTGGAAAACAAGAATTAGATAATAAAGTACATGAGCTAATTCATATAGGTAAAGCTGCTAAAAAAGTACAAAGAGAAGTTGTCAAAAAAGTAGAGGATACTTCTGCCCTAACAAAAAGTCCTACTAAGTCAGAATTTCAAGAAAAAGATGTTATTCGCTTTATGTTACAATATGGCGATTATCAGATAAAGCCTTACGACGAACAGGAAAAAAATATTGAAGAAGATAAAATATACATCACACAATATATCCTAATTGAGTTTAAAGACGAAAACCTTTTTTCAAACCCCAATTACGCATTAATCTATAAAATATACGAAGAAGCTATAAGTCAAGGTACGCTGTTAACAGAAGAGTATTTTACTCAACACAAAGACCCCGTTATTTCTCAAGTTGCGGTTGATATCATTAGCAATCAACATTCCATAAGTGAGAAATGGAAAAAACACGGCATTTATACAGAAACTGAAGAAATGCAATTAAAAAAGGCGGTTGACACAGCTATTTACTCTCTTAAAATTGCCAAAATATCAGAACTCATAGAGACTAAAAACATAGAGTTATCTAAGGGAGACAATGACGATATAAACCTACTTGTTGAAATCAACAATATGTTGAAAATAAAACGAGAAATTTCTGAAAAACTAGGTAGGATTGTCTTAAAGTAAAGTGTTGTTCCTTATATCTTTAATTCTCAATTGTAGCTTAGAAGTACCATTCCACTCATTTAAATCCAAAACAAAACATACATCAAAAGCTTGCTTGTCCTTTATAGTATAAAAATAGTCAGACATGCCAAAGCCTATACCGTCCAATGTCTTAGAATTATGGTTATCAGTAATGGCCAATTTGAGGTGATTTTTATCTTGACCTATTAAACGTCCTGAACCATTATCAATGACTCCTTTTGTCATAAAAACAGGTCTGCTATTTGAAGGTCCAAAAGGAGCCATTTGTTCAATAATTCGATGCGTTTTCATAGTAATATCTTCCATAGGTATTTCAAGGTCAATATTAATCTTTGGAATTTGCATCTCAGCAGTAATGGTAGTGCTTACCACTTCTTCAAAACGCTGAATAAAAGCAGGAAGGTTTTCTTTTTTTAAGGTTAATCCTGCGGCATATTTATGACCTCCAAACTGCTCTAATAATTCGGAACAAGCATGAATAGCGTTATAAACATCAAAACCACTTACCGAACGAGCTGAACCCGTTAATTTACCATTACTTTCAGTTAAAACAATCGTGGGTCTGTAATGTGTTTCTATAAGTCTTGACGCTACTATACCAACCACACCCTTATGCCATTTTTCACTACAAACAACTGTTGAATTAGCATCTGGCACTATCATAGCTAAAGCCTCTTGTGTAATGCTTTTGTCTAGTTCTTTTCTAGTAAAGTTATGGTTGTCAATATAATCTGCTTTTTCTTTAGCTATAGAAAAGTCCTGTTGTACAAGTAATTCAACAGCCTTATTACCATGCTCTATTCTACCCGCCGCATTGATTCTTGGAGCTAAGCCAAATACAACATCGGAAATGTTAAAGGTGTCTTTTCTATTGGCAACATCCATTAGAGCTTTTAATCCAATTCTTGGACTAGCATTAAGTTGTTGTAATCCATAAAAAGATAGCACTCGGTTTTCATCAATCATAGGAACAATATCAGCAGCTATACTAACCACTACTAAGTCTAAAAGTGGTACTAAATCTTCAAAGGGTAAATTGTATTGTTGATGATAAGCTTGTGCTAATTTAAATCCTACGCCACACCCACAAAGCTCTTTAAAAGGATAATCGCAATCGCTTCTTTTAGGGTCTAAAACAGCTACAGCTAATGGTAAAGTATCTCCCGGTCTGTGATGGTCACAAATGATAAAATCAACGTCTATATTTTTGGCGTAAGCCACTTTTTCAACTGCTTTAATTCCACAATCTAAGCACACAATTAATGAGAAATCATTACTTTTAGCATAGTCTATACCCTTATAAGAAACACCATAACCTTCATCATATCTATCAGGAATGTAATACTCTACATACTGACATTTTTCCTTTAAAAAAAGATACATCAATGAAACGGCAGTAGTTCCATCTACGTCATAGTCGCCATAGACAAGAATCTTTTCATTACTGCTAATAGCCCTATGCAGACGCTCCACAGCTTTATCCATATCCTTCATCAAAAAAGGATTGTAAAGGTCTGATAATTGTGGTCTAAAAAAATGTTTGGCATCCTCAAAAGTTTCTATCCCTCTTTGAGCAAGTAGAGTCGCAACAAGTTCTGAAACTCCTAGACTTTCTTGTAAAGCATATACAATATCCTTATCAGGCAAAGCTTTTAAAGTCCATAAATTTTCCATGTCACTTATTTAAAATATGAGTTTGAGTAAGGACAGAATGTTTGTGAATAAGCTCAAATAATTCGCCAACCATTTGAGGGTCTAAATTGGTATCATGCCCCCAATCTTTTCTAGATTTTAGTATTTCGAACCAACGCTCTATCTGTAAGATGGTGACTGCATTTTCTTTTTTATAGCGACCTATATCTCTGACTATTTCGGTTCTTTGGCCTACAATATCGACTAACTTTTTATCAATAGCATCAATTTCTGTACGAAGATTGTTGAGTAATGTTCTGAACTCAGTATTGGCATTGGTGGAAGTTCTCAAAATTAGATTATCCAATAAAACGCCTAATTCTTTGGGCGTAATTTGTTGTTGTGCATCGCTTAATGCAAAGCTTGGATTGTAGTGAGTTTCAATCATGAGTCCGTCCATATTCAAGTCCATAGCTGTCTGCGAAACTTCGCTTAACATTTGTGGTGCTCCAGAAATATGGCTAGGGTCACAAATAATTGGGAGTTCAGGTACTAAACGCTTGAGTTTAATGGGGATTTCCCATTTTGGCTCATTCCTAAATGCTGATTTTTCTAAAGTGAAAAAGCCACGATGGATAGCCGATAATTGACTTACACCAACTTGATTTAGTCGCTCTATAGCACCCATCCATAAGCTCAACTCTGGATGTAACGGGTTTTTAATCATTACCTTTACATCAACTCCTCTTAAAGCCTCTGCTATTTCTTGAACATAAAAGGGGTTTACTGTGGTCCTTGCTCCGAGCCACAATACGTCTATATCCGCTTTTAAACATGCTTCCACATGCTGAGCATGTGCAACTTCTGTGGCTACTTTCAATGGCGTTTCTTGCTTAACCACCTTTAACCATTCTAAAGCCTTTTGTCCTACGCCTTCGAATGAGTTAGGACGTGTACGGGGCTTCCACACACCCGCCCTAAATATAGTTGCTTTATCTTCTAAGCCTTTTGCAGTAGCTAGTAGCTGCTCTTGACTTTCTGCACTACAAGGCCCAGCAATAATAAGTGGTTTAGTAAACTCTTGTTTTTTTATCTCTATCATTTATTTCCCCTCTAATACTATCACAAATTCTCCTTTAGGTTCTTTGGTTTCAAAGTGAGCTAATACTACCGCAACACTTCCCCTAATTGTTTCTTCAAATTTCTTGCTAATTTCTCTAGAAACAGAAACATTTCTATCCTCTCCCATATATTCAACAAATTGCGCTAATGTTTTTTTAACCCTATATGGAGACTCATAAAATACCATCGTTTTGGTTTCTTCTGCCAAAATTTTTAAGCGAGTCTGTCTTCCTTTTTTCTGAGGTAAAAAGCCCTCAAAAACAAACTTTTCACAAGGTAGACCAGAATTAACAAGTGCAGGAACAAAAGCTGTAGCTCCAGGCAAACAATCTACCTTAATATCGTTTTTTACACATTCCCTAACCAATAAAAAGCCAGGGTCAGAAATAGCTGGAGTTCCAGCGTCTGTAATTAATGCAATAGTTTTCCCATCTGACAAAAACTCAATCCATTTCTCTACCGTTTTATGCTCATTATACATATGATGTGAACGCATAGGAGTAGATATTTGATAGTATGCCATTAATTTAGCACTAGTGCGTGTGTCTTCAGCTAAGATTAGGTCTACTTCTTCTAGTATACGAACTGCTCTGAAAGTAAAATCTTCTAGATTTCCAATAGGTGTGGGAACTACAAACAATTTTGCCATTACACAAATTTAAAAGAAAATAGGGTAAAACTTAGTTTCAGGAGTGATTAAGATGGCTGGTGTAGGGATTTTTATATAATTCAACCAATGTTTAACACGCTTTGCCGTCGGTGTATCCCAACGTTTGAGCACACGCTTTAAATCATAGTCTAATGCAATGTAAATTTCGTTGTTGCCTCCAACTTTTGTGTTTTTTGAATTGAGATACTGTTTGTCATCTAATCCAAAACCAATAGAAAGTCCAACGTCTATGTTCCTATCCTTTAGCGGATAAACAGTTAACCAATAGGTTTGATTAACATAATCATCTTGATAGGCGTGTGGATGTGGTGGTGCCCAAGGTTTTTGTTGCTCGCCAAGCTCCCAATACCGATTACTTCTTTTATAATAACTCATTTTGAAGTCGATATATTTCATAGGCTTCCAGTACATTTCTGCAACAGGGACTAATGCCCCAATAGATCCTGTTCCAAAATCCCAAATGCTAAAGCCCCAATAAGGAGCATAAGCATCTTTCATCTCTATCGCCAACTGTATAAAAGAACCCATAGCTGCTCCGTACCAATACGATTTCTTTTCATTCATACCTACCCATTTCAAATTAGAATGAAAAAGGTCTGCAACAAGTACGCCACCAAAAAAGTGACCGCCTTTATCAATGTTTCTAGCGTATCTAAGATCTGAACCATCGTCAAAATGAAAGGATCTAGACTGATCGCTCCACCAAGAATTTTGAACATAAATGTAAGAGCCTACTAGCACAGATGCCCCACTTGCTAAAACAATACCTAATCTATAAGGATTAATTTTAGTAGTATCAGCTTGTGAATAAGCACTAAAACTGGTGCTAAAAAAGAAAAGAATGATAAGAAAATAATTTCTCATAGTATTAGATGTAAATCAATGCTTACATTTGTTTACAAAGTTAATCGAATGTTTTTAGAAAAGAATAAAATTAGAAAAGGAAGTATTGAAGTCATTTGTGGTTCTATGTTCTCGGGCAAAACAGAAGAATTAATTAGAAGACTTGGGCGAGCTAAAATAGCTAAGCAAAGTGTAATTATCTGCAAACCATCTATAGAAGACAGATACGATAAGGATAAAGTAGTGTCTCATAATATGAGGGCAATAGATTGTGTAGCTGTTGGGGATGCAACTGATATTATCGAATTATGCCAGGATAAAGAAGTGGTAGGGATTGATGAAGCACAATTTTTCAATAATAATCTAGTTGAAGTATGTAACCAATTAGCCAATCAAGGAGTTCGTATTATTATTGCTGCTTTAGATATGGATTATGAAGGCAATCCCTTTGAACCTATCCCTCAATTGATGTCTATTGCAGAAGATGTAACTAAAGTTCGTGCTATTTGTATACAGTGTGGTGATTTGGCTAATTATTCATACAGAATAGTAGATAAAGACGAACAAATATTATTGGGAGAAAACAACGAATACGAAGCTCGTTGCAGAAATTGTTTTAGTAAATAATGACCAATACCCACGAAACCATACTACATGTCAACCTCAATACTCTTGAGTCTAACTTTAACTTTCTTAAAAGTAAACTTCCTAATGGTGTAAAAACTATTGCAGTAGTTAAAGCTTTTGCTTATGGTTTGGGTGATATAGAAATTTCAAAACACCTAGAAAAATTGGGCGTTCACGCTTTTTGGGTAGCAGACTTTGAGGAAGGTGTTCAATTACGAAAAGAAGGAATCACTAGGCCAATAATCGTAGCCAACCCTGGATATAAAAGTGTAGAAACAATTATTCAATTTCAATTAGAGCCTGTAATATTTAATCATAGACTACTTGAGTTATATGCCAATTTTAAAGAAAAGGTTTCTATTCATTTGAAGTTTAATACAGGTATGAATAGGTATGGTTTTGAAACAACTGACGTACAAGAAATCCTTCCTATACTTAAAAACAATCCTCAACTCAAAATAGAGAGTGTATGTTCACATTTGTCATCTTCTAATGACTCAAATAAAGATGATTTTAGCGAAGGACAAATTCAGCAATTTAATGAGGTGTGTAAAAATCTAGAAGCCTCTCTTGGAATACATATTCCATCTCATATAATGAATAGTAATGGAGCTATGCGTTTTAGTGCTGACTCTAACGAATGGATTAGGTTAGGGATTGCTTTATATGGAGGATTAGAACATCCTAATTTGAAACAAATTTTCAGCTTAAAAAGTGTAATCAGTCAAATAAGATTTATCAAAAAAGGTCAGAGTGTAGGTTATCAAAACTCATTTGTAGCGTATAAAGATATGCACGTTGCAGTTATACCAGTTGGATATGCTGACGGACTCAATAGAAAATTAGGAAACCAAAATGGGCAAGTCTTCATCAAGGATACTGCATGTCGTATAATTGGTGATATAAGTATGGATAGCTTTGTAGCTGACATCTCCGAAGTCTATACTCAAGAAGGGCAAGAGGTTACTATTTTTAGTCCTAAATACAGTGTTTCTAAATTAGCACACGATTTGGACACCATTCCCTACGAAATAATGGCAACTCTCAACCGTAGGATAAAACGTATTTACTCGAAAGAGTAAGTCGAAAAAATGAAAGACAGATAACAATACAAAACTGCTGTATTGTGATTTTGCAAATAGGTGTCTGTCAACATTATTACCAAAAAAACAGCAGGAAATATCATCCGAAAATACCCTTGATTTAGTGACTTATATGCCTTTAGCTGAAAAAAGAATATGGATAAAAAAACCAATACCCCCACCAATCCAAGTTCAAACCAAATGAAAAGGTAATTATTATGAGGGGTTTTATGAACCCCAGCAAGAATTTTAGTTGCGTGTTCGCTAATTGAAGAAAACTCTTTTACAAAGCTACCGGTACCATAACCTAATACTGGTTTTTCTTTTATTTTTTCAAACGAATACTCATAAAGATAATAGCGGGTATTTAAACTATTGACCTTATTTTTTTCTAATTGTGTAAGTTGTATTTGAATGCTATCTATTCTTTGCCTGAAATGAGGAGATATAGAATAAGCCATTATATTAATTCCTATTACGGCTAAAACAGATAGAAAAATAAGGCTTTTCTTATGCCAAAAAGCAAGTATAGAAAAGGATAAGAAAATAAATATAAAAGCAAGCTGTCCACTTCTACCGTTTTCAGTATAGAGACTCAGTAAAAATAAGATGGAAATAAAAATTAGTACTATTCTTAACTTTTTATTGGAAGAGCTATTGAACAAAAGAAAAAAGGTGACAAGCAATGAAAAAGCTAGAAATACATTATGATCTGTATAAGTCATAAAGGCCGGATTTTGCCAATTTGTAGCAAATATAGAGGAGTATTTAAAGAGGTGTTTTATCCATTCTAGGTTTATCAAATTGGCAATGAGTGCAGAAAGTGTTGTCGCTGAAAGAAAGGCAACTAAAGAATATTTTACCACTTTTTGACTAAAGCTAAGAGTATATAAAATAGGTAAAAGTAAGAGTAATGCACTTTTTTGAAATAGCCATTCAGCCCCTTGGTGATTAGTACCCCACAGCATACCCACTACATAAAGAAAAAGCAAAGCCAATAAGGAAAGTATCCAAGAACTAGATTTAATCTTATTCCACTTTGATTTAAACTGACCTTCAAATAACCATAAAATAGCTAGAGAAAAAACGGCTACGTCAGTTACAAAAATTGATATAGGGGCAAAAAATGCTAAGGTAATTAATGCTATTCCTTTAGGTTTCATTACTGAATGCTATCACCACGAAGGATAGCGTCATAAAGCTCCATATTGTCCAAAACGTCAATGGCTTTTGCTATTTCTTCGTCATGCTTTATAGTAGTTTCTATTTTTCCTTTTTGATAGAAATATCGTGTTACAATTTCCATTTCTAAAAGCTCACTTATCTCGGATTTGAATCGTTCAATATCGTTATTTTTACTTTCTTCCATTTTTGAGCTTAACACTTCCAATTGTTCTTGCAATTCGGAAAGGTATTTTTCCCCCTCAGCGTCTTTTTCAAGATTTTTAATCGCCTTTTCGGTTTTAGTTTCGTACTCATATTCCTTGTCGTTGAGGTATTGCTTGAATTGACTATAAACATCATCGCTAATAACAAAAGATTTTGCATCATCAATAGATTCATTATTTCTTCTATACTGATTAGCAAAATTGAAAATATGACGTTTAGATACTAAACTTCTCAAAATGTTACTGAATTTCTCTGGTTCAATTGTAATGTCTGGAGTAATTCCTCCACCATCAAAAACAGAACGCTCATTAACTAAAGTCTTGAATTCTGTTCTCAAACTATCAGGCACTTTACCTACGCTTCCATCTTCATCTCTATTGGAGTAGTCAAGTGCTTGGATACATCTTCCACTAGGAATATAATATTTTGCGGTAGTTACCTTTAACTGGGCATTGTAGCTCAATTTTCTAGTTTGCTGAACCAAACCCTTACCAAAACTGCGTTGCCCTATTACAACACCTCTATCAAAATCTTGTAAAGCTCCTGAAACTATTTCAGATGCTGAAGCTGAACTTCTATTTATCAGTACTACTAAAGGAATTTCTGTATCAATAGCCTCGTTTCTTGCTTTATAGCTTTTATCCCAATCTTTAATTTTTCCTTTGGTAAAAACAATTTCTTTACCTCTATCAATAAAAATATTAGCCATACTAATAGCCTCATTTAGAAGCCCTCCTGGGTTGCCTCTCAAATCTAAAACCAAACCTTTTAAATCATTATTGGTATTCATATCTTTATAAGCATCAATCACTTCTTTTGAGATTTTACGAGTAAAAGAACGGGTTTTGATATAGCCAATGCTGTCAGAAATTAACCCATAATACGGCACCGAATTGAGTTTGATTTCTTCTCTTATTATTTCTACCTCAAAAGGTTTAGCAAGACCTTCTCTTTCTATCAATACTTTAACGGCTGTATTAGGTTCACCTTTTAGCACTTTACTGACATCTTCAGTTGACTTACGTTTAGCAGATTCCCCAGCAATTTCAACAAACTTATCACCAGCAATAAGTCCAGCTTTATCAGCAGGAAAGCCTTCATAAGGCTCACTGACATATACCCAGTCACCATTTTTAGTAATAACAGCTCCTATACCTCCATACTGTCCTGTTGTCATAAATTCAAAATCTTCCTTTTCAGATTCTGGAATGTATGTAGTATAAGGGTCAAGGGATTCCAACATAGCATCTATGCCTGTTTTCATCAGCTCACCAGCGTCAGTTTCATCAACATAATAAATGTTTAACTCTTTGTATAGAGAACTAAAAATGTCTAGGTTTTTAGAAATTTCAAAGAAGTTATCTACAAAGCCAAGAGATAAAATACTGGCTAATGATAAGCCAATGATAAGCGTGTATTTTTTAATTTTTTTCATTGTTTTTATTGAGTATTAAGGGACTGGGTCATGACCATGGCCACCCCAAGGATGACAGCTTGATAGTCGCTTAATGGTTAACCACAAACCTTTATAAGGTCCGTGTTTTTTAATTGCTTGAAGTCCATATTCTGAACAACTAGGAGTGTATCTACATCGTGGCGAAAACAAAGGTGAAATTGCTCCTTTGTAAAAAAAAAATATAGCTTGTAGCAACACTGAAATTAATCGTCTCATACTTCATCTGCTAAACGATGTAAAGTTACACTTATTTTATCTTCAATTTCAGTAAATGATAAAATGCTTGGTAAAGTATAAACTAACATTAAATTGATGGATTTATTTTCTTGCAATAATTTTTCTACAAGAAGGGACTTTTGTTTTCTATAGGCTTCTCTTACCAAACGTTTTATATGATTGCGTTGACTAGCCTTGGACAGTCTTTTTTTGGGAACACTTATTGCTACTTTGACGGTTGATTGTAAAGTGTCATCTTCTTGCCAGATGGCTTTAAAAGGAAATTCGTATAACCTTTCCCCCTCTGTAAAAAGAGTTTCAATTCTACGAGAACTGCAGAGCCTATCTTCTTTTGAAAAATGCTGTGAGGCCATAATAAGAAATAGGAAATAAACTAACGCTTATTAACCTGCTTGATATATTGTTCAAGCGCCATTGTCATAGAAGGATTTTCTGGACTTGGTGCTTTTATATTGAGTTTTAGACCCGCATCTGCAACTGCTTTAGACGTAGTTGGCCCAAAGGCTGCAATACGTGTGTCATTTTGCTTGAATTTAGGGTAATTCTGATAGAGCGACTTAATCCCTGAAGGCGAATAGAACACCAAGATATCGTAAAAAACATTTTCCAAATCTGAGAGGTCGCTGCATACAGTTTTATACATAACAGCCTTGGTAAAGTCAAACCCACTTTTAGCCAAAAATTCGGGAATACTATCTTTCAAAATATCAGAACAAGGTAATAAAAACTTACTGTCTTTATTCTTTTTCAATACAGGCAATAAATCTTCAATTTTTTGTCTTCCGATAAATACTTTACGCTTTCTGTAAGTAATGTATTTTTGTAGGTAATAGGCAATTGCTTCTGAAACACAAAAATACTTCATTTCTTCAGGCACGGTAATACGAGTGGCTTCACACATTCTAAAGAAATGATCCATCGAGTTTTTACTCGTAAAAATTACCGCATTATGACTTAGAATACTTATCTTCTGCTGACGGAATTCTTTAGCTGTTAATCCCTCAACATGAATAAAAGGTCTAAAGTCAATCTTCACATTACATTTCTTTGCTAAGCTGAAATAGGGTGACTTGTTAGATTCGGGTTTGGGCTGAGAAACCAAAATGGTCTTAACTTTATTCTCTTTCAAAAGACTGTTTGTTTAGTGTTCCACATTAGACCAAAAACAACTTAATAAAGGTGTTTTATTATAATTATAATTGGCAAAATTTCGAATATGCAAAGATATATAATTATATGAGCTTTAGGAAGTGAACTGTTAAAAAAACTTAAATATAGCATTCTTAGCCATTTGTAAAACAAAGTCAATAGCAAAAAAATAGTGATGAATCTAAATACAAAATCCGTTTGTATAGAACCATAAAACAAAACTAAAGAGAGAGGAAAAAGTACCACTCCTACGACTTTTTCATATAAAAAGGATTGAAAAATAACCTCTTCAAACAAATAATTTTTTTCAAAAATATACCCTAAACAAAGTAAGCATAGGTATTTAGTAATTAAAAATAAACCAACCCAAAAAATAAGTTTTGCAAAATAACTTATGGATGGATTATGAAAGGAAAGAAACAAAGCAAATGATAAAATAAAAACAGGTAATAGATATAGTTTGTGTTTTGAGTTTGTTTCTTCTCTGAGGTATTGGTTAGAAAATTTTTGACTATATGATGACTTTAGAATAAGTGTAAATAGATTCGAAAAATTAAACTTTAAAATTGCAATGTAGGCTAGAATAACAAGAAAAGATAAAAACACCCAATGGGTGGACGATATGGGATTTAAGTGTGCTATTAAATCCATTTACTCTAAATATCCATCGTTTATCCAATCGATTAACTTTTGCTTATCGGCATCAGACAAATTGCCAGAGGGTGGCATTCGATAAAATTCATCATCTGAGTTAAGCCTATCTATCATTGTATTTGTACCATCAAGATAGTTTTTAATAGATTCATAGTTTGTCAAATCTACAATGTATGCATTTTGATTAGGAGAATGACAGCCTAAACAAGACGACTCCAAAATAGTCTTCACACTTGAGTATGTTTCTACTTGAGGAGTAGGGTCAATTGGTTCAGGTATTTCTTCCTTTTTACATGAAGTAAATAGGATTGCTAATAGAAGGGCAGAAAAAAGAATTAACCTCATTAAAATTGATTTTCACGCAATTTAGCTATTTATCATAAATTATTCAATAATTTTGTACCCACTTAATTCATATTATTATGTCAACAGATTTATTTCAAGCACCTGATTACTTTCAATTAGATGAGCTGCTAAATGACGAACACAAATTAGTTCGTGAAGCTGCTAGAGATTGGGTAAAGAGAGAAGTTTCGCCTATTATTGAGGATAGCTGTCAGAAAGCGGAGTTTCCAAAACATCTTATTAGTGGTTTAGCTGATATTGGTGCCTTTGGGCCTTACATTCCAGCTGAATATGGTGGTGCTGGCTTAGACCAAATTTCTTATGGTCTAATAATGCAAGAATTGGAAAGAGGTGATAGTGGAATTCGCTCGACTGCCTCTGTTCAGTCATCTTTAGTGATGTATCCTATTTTCAAGTATGGCAACGAAGAACAACGTCAGCGTTTTCTTCCTAAGCTAGCTAGTGGCGAAATGGTGGGTTGTTTTGGTCTTACTGAACCTGATTTTGGGTCAAATCCAGCAGGAATGGTAACCAACTTTAAAGATATGGAAGACCATTACCTTCTTAATGGTGCCAAATTATGGATTTCTAATTCTCCCTTTGCTGACATCGCAATTGTCTGGGCAAAAAACGAACAAGGACGTATTAAAGGCTTGATTGTTGAAAGAGGTATGGAAGGTTTTACCACGCCAGAAACACATAATAAATGGAGTTTAAGAGCTTCTGCAACAGGGGAATTGGTATTTGATAATGTGAAAGTACCTAAAGAAAATTTATTACCTAATAAAGATGGTCTTGGTGCACCGCTAGGTTGTTTGGATTCAGCACGTTATGGAATTGCATGGGGAACTATTGGTGCCGCTATGGATTGTTATGATACTGCTTTAAGGTATTCTAAGCAACGTATACAATTTGGCAAACCTATTGCAGGATTTCAATTACAACAGAAAAAATTAGCTGAAATGATTACTGAAATCACTAAAGCACAATTTATCACTTGGCGATTGGGTGTTCTTAGAAATGAAGGTAAAGCAACTACTGCACAAATTTCTATGTGTAAAAGAAACAATGTAGATATGGCATTGACTATAGCTAGAGATGCTAGACAAATGCTAGGTGGTATGGGAATTACTGGTGAATACCCTATTATGCGTCATATGATGAATTTAGAATCGGTAGTGACTTATGAAGGAACACACGATATTCATCTCTTAATCACGGGATTAGATATTACTGGAGAGAATGCTTTTAAGTAATTAAACGCTACATATATTCATAAAAAAAGCTCGCTATTTGCGAGCTTTTTTTTAGTTAGCTTGGATTCTTTTATGAACCACAGGCAATACAATCATCAGGGTTTTCTATAGAACATGCTATAGCTTCCTCTGCTGTGTATTCTTCTTTGCCAGCAACAACTGGCTCTAGCTGAGACTTGGCTTGTTTTTGTACCGTAAACTGAATAGCTTGTGTAGCTGCTTTAGTTCTTAGGTAATACATACCAGTCTTTAGACCTTTCTCCCAAGCATAGAAATGCATAGATGTGATTTTACCCATATTAGGTTGATCAATAAAGAGGTTCAAGGACTGAGATTGATCAATAAAGTGACCTCTATCTGCCGACATATCAATGATATCTTTCATCTTAATTTCCCAAACAGTCTTGTAAATAGCTTTGATATTTTCAGGAATAGAATCAATAGCTTGGATAGAACCATTAGCCTTTATGATTTCATTTTTCATTTCATCGTTCCACAACCCTAACTTTACTAGGTCAAGAAGCAGGTGCTTATTAACAACTACAAACTCACCTGATAGTACACGACGTGTGTATATGTTTGAGGTATATGGCTCAAAGCATTCGTTGTTACCTAATATTTGAGAAGTTGAAGCCGTAGGCATTGGCGCAAGTAGTAAACTATTACGTACACCGTGCTCTTTAATTTGTGTTCTGAGTTCACCCCATGCCCAACGACCACTTAGGTCATCATCTTTCTTGCCCCAAAGGTTGTGCTGGAATAAACCTTGAGAAATTGGCGAACCTTCATACGTTTGATAAGCCCCTTCTTCTTTGGCTGTTTCCATAGATGATGTTAGGGCAGCAAAGTAAATCGTCTCAAAAATTTCTTCGTTCAAGGCTTTAGCTTCGGCTGAGTCAAACGGTAAACGTAGCTTGATAAATGTATCGGCTAATCCTTGCACACCTAAACCAACTGGTCTATGACGCATGTTAGAGTTTTTAGCTTCAGCAACAGGATAATAATTTCTATCAATTACCTTATTCAGATTTTTAGTAATTACACGTGTTATGTTGTATAATTTCTCGTGATCAAAAGTATTAGTCTCCTCGTTGATGTACATCGGCAAAGCAATAGATGCTAAATTACATACAGCCACTTCATCTGGTGCTGTATACTCAATAATTTCAGTACATAAATTAGAAGAACGAATCGTACCTAAGTTTTTCTGATTAGATTTTTCGTTACAAGCGTCTTTGTACAACATGTATGGTGTACCCGTTTCTACTTGAGATTCTATAACTTTTTCCCATAACTCACGAGCACGAATGGTCTTTCTTCCTTTACTTGCTTTCTCGTATTTTTTGTAGAGTTTTTCAAAATCTTTGCCATAACTATCGGCTAGACCTGGACACTCGTTTGGACACATTAAAGTCCATTCTGCATCTTCTTTGACACGTTGCATAAACAAGTCTGGTGTCCATAGAGCAAAGAATAAATCTCTGGCTCTCATTTCTTCTTTACCATGGTTTTTTCTTAGGTCTAAGAACTCGAATACATCGGCGTGCCACGGCTCAAGATAAATAGCAAAAGAACCTTTTCTTTTACCACCGCCTTGGTCAACGTAACGTGCTGTATCATTGAATACTCTTAGCATGGGTACAATACCGTTAGAAGTACCGTTTGTGCCTCTAATATACGAGCCTGTAGCTCTTACATTGTGAATGCTTAACCCTATACCACCAGCAGATTGTGATATCTTAGCACACTGCTTAAGGGTGTCATAAATACCATCGATACTATCATCTTTCATTGTCAATAAGAAACAAGAAGACATTTGTGGTTTTGGAGTACCAGCATTGAATAATGTAGGCGTAGCATGAGTGAAGTATTTTTGTGACATCAGCTCATAAGTTTCAATAGCCGATTGAATATCTTCTTTGTGGATACCTATAGCTACACGCATTAGCATATGTTGTGGACGTTCTGCTATCTTGCCATTAAGACGAAGAAGATATGAACGTTCTAAAGTTTTGAAACCAAAATAGTCGTATCCGAAATCTCTGTCATAAATGATGGTAGAGTCTAAAAGTTCAGCATTTTTCTTTATGATTTTGATAACGTCGTCTGCAATAAGAGGAGCTTTTTTACCGGTCTTTGGATTTACGAAATCGTACAAATCCTTCATTGTTTCTGAAAACGATTTTTTGGTATCCTTGTGAAGGTTTGATACTGAAATCCTAGATGCTAATAGTGCATAATCTGGGTGACGGGTAGTCATAGATGCCGATACTTCTGCCGCTAAATTATCCAGCTCTGATGTAGTAACACCTTCATAAATACCTTCAATAACTTTCATTGCTACTGCGGTAGGGTCCACCAAATCGCTAAAGCCATAACATAACTTCTGAATACGGGCTGTAATTTTATCAAACTTTACAGCCTCTTTTCGCCCATCTCTTTTTAATACAAACATAAATTTACTGTTTTACTAGTTAAGTAATATTTTAAAAATCATCATCAAATGAGAAGGTGTCTTTGGAGTCATTACTATCGCTTAAAACACCTGCTTTTTGATAATCTCCCACTCTTTTTTCAAAGAAATTTGTCTTCCCTTCTAAAGAAATCATTTCCATGAAGTCAAATGGGTTTTCTGAGTTGTATACTTTTTCACAACCTAACTCGACAAGTAGGCGATCTGTTACAAACTCTAAATATTTGGTCATTAAATCTGAGTTCATACCGATAAGTTTAACCGGTAAAGATTCAATGATAAATTCTCTTTCTATATTCAAGGCATCAACGATAATTTCTTTGATGCGTTCTTTTGGCACCTTGTTGATAAGGTGATTGTTGTGTAGGTGACATGCAAAGTCACAGTGCAAACCTTCGTCTCTACTAATTAGTTCATTAGAAAACGTCAGTCCAGGCATTAAGCCTCTTTTCTTCAGCCAGAAAATGGAACAGAAAGAACCTGAGAAGAAGATCCCCTCTACTGCAGCAAAGGCAACTAGTCGCTCAGCAAATGAATCACTTTCAATCCATTTTATAGCCCACTCTGCTTTCTTTTTAATGGCGTCAAAATGTTCTATAGCAGTAAACAATTTGTTTCTTTCTTGCTTATCCTTGATGTAGGTGTCGATAAGTAATGAGTAGGTTTCTGAATGGATATTCTCCATCATAATTTGGAAGCCGTAGAAAAATTTAGCTTCAGTGTACTGTACTTCATTAACAAAGTTCTCAGCTAAGTTTTCATTGACAATACCATCACTAGCTGCAAAAAAGGCTAAAATGTGCTTAATGAAATAACGCTCGTCGTCATTAAGCTTAGAGTCCCAGTCTACTAAATCTTGATGTAAATCAATTTCTTCAGCCGTCCAAAAACTAGCTTCTTGCTTTTTATACCATTGCCAAATATCGTCATGTTCTATAGGAAATAAAACGTAGCGATTAGCGTTTTCTTGCAAGATGGATTCTGTAGCGTTTGCCATTAGTGTTCAAAATTTAGTGAAAGAAATTCCTAGAGAAGATTATATCTTCCCCGCCTTTCTGGTTAACTTTATAAATTGTTGGGATTTACTCCAAAACTGCTATTCCAATTGTAATATTGAGTTGCTCGAACGACAATTATATTGAATTAGCTGACAACAAATGTTTCAAAAAAAAAAATGGAAAGCAATTCAATTTTATTCACAATAATTTCAAGTTTTTAACACTACTTCAAATTTTTGGATTCAAAATTTTTGGTCTTACTCAAGGGATTTATTTTTTTTTATTTTCTCAACTTTTTTTTCAAAAAAAAATGAACGTCAATTCACAATTTTAATTTTTAAAAGTTGATAATTGTTAATAATAATTTAATCCTTTTTTAACAAACGAGCCGCCTCGGACAATTGTTCAAACCACTCTACACCATAACTTCTAACAAGTGGTTCTTTCAAAAAACGGTAGACTGGGACTTGTAATTTTTGTCCACATTCACAGGCGGGTTGACATATGTCAATGGACTCATAATTAACGGCCTCAAAATCTCTGTACTTCTTCGTTCTTATCGGATAGAGGTGACAAGAGATGGGTTTTTTGAATTCTATTTTACCGTCATTATACGCTTGTTCGATGCTACATTTAGCTGTTCCGTCTTGGTCAAAAGAAACAAAGGCACACTCTTTATTATTGACTAAAGCAGTCGTATTATCCCCATCAGCATCTACCACATACATTCCTTGTTGCTCTATAGCTGTTATGCCCTCTTGACGCATATAAGGTTTTACCTCATTAAAAATTTTAGAAAGAACATCAAGCTCATCGTCAGTTAGTGGAGCGCCACCATCGCCATCAACACAACAAGCTCCTTTACATGCTGACAGATCACAAACAAATTGCTTTTCAAAAACATCAAAAGAAACAATTTTATCCTCCACCTGAACCATATAACAAAGATAACGAAACGGCGTGTAATAATGTAAGTAATATGTTTATTTTTGCGACATGGCAAATTATGAAGAAGTATTTAGGAAAGTAGTCGCTCATGCTAAAGAGTATGGTTTTATTTTTCAGTCCAGTGAACTTTATGACGGTTTAGGTGCGGTATACGATTATGGTCCAAATGGCGTAGAGCTAAAAAATAATATTCGCGACTACTGGTGGAAATCGATGGTCAATATGAACGACAATATAGTAGGCTTAGACTCTGCTATTTTTATGCACCCCGCCACTTGGAAAGCTTCTGGTCATGTCGATGCCTTTAACGACCCTTTGATTGATAACAAAGATTCTAAAAAGAGATATCGTGCCGATGTACTGATAGAGGAGCATGTGGCTAGAATAGAAAGTAAGATTGAAAAAGAAGTCAAAAAAGCCGCCAAGCGTTTTGGCGATAGTTTTGATGAAGAACAATTCGTTTCTACAAATCCTAGGGTAGTTGGCTACAAAGAAAAATGCACCTCAATAATGCAACGTTTTGCTCAAGCCATGAACGATAATGACTTAGTTGACGTCAAAGCACTTATTGAAGAATTAGGCATTGTATGCCCTTTTTCAGGCACAAAAAATTGGACCGACGTACGTCAATTTAACCTGATGTTTAAAACACAAATGGGTTCTACTGCCGATGGGGCAACAGATTTATACCTCAGGCCAGAAACCGCTCAAGGTATATTTGTCAACTTCCTTAATGTACAGAAAACAGCCCGTATGAAATTGCCTTTTGGTATTGCTCAAACTGGTAAAGCCTTCAGAAATGAAATAGTAGCTCGACAGTTTATCTTCCGTATGCGAGAGTTTGAACAAATGGAAATGCAATTTTTTGTACGACCGGGTCAAGAAATGAAATGGTACGAACATTGGAAAGAAAGCCGCATGCAGTGGCACCTCAGCTTAGGTATTGACAAGGAACAGTTTCGTTTTCACGACCACGACAATTTAGCCCACTATGCTAATGCCGCTTGCGATATTGAGTTTAAGTTTCCATTTGGATTTAAGGAGTTGGAGGGTATTCACTCGAGAACAGATTTTGATTTGAAAAGTCATCAAGAACATTCTGGAAGAAAAGTGCAATACTTTGACCCTGAAATTAATGAAAGTTATGTGCCTTATGTGGTAGAAACGTCTATTGGACTAGACCGTATGTTTTTAACTATATTAAGTAATTCCTATCAAGAAGAAGAAGTCAATGGTGAAAATAGATTAGTGCTGAGTATTCCGCCGATGTTATCGCCAGTAAAAGCCGCTATATTGCCACTGACTAAAAAAGACGGCTTACCAGAAAAGGCCAAAGAAATTTTGAAGTCCTTGCAATACGATTTCAATTGTCAATACGAAGAAAAGGACTCCATAGGAAAGCGATACAGACGCCAAGATGCAATTGGGACACCATATTGTATTACGGTAGATCACCAAAGTTTAGAAAACCATACGGTTACCCTTCGTGATAGAGATACTATGCAACAAGAACGTATTGCTATAGAGCAATTGCACAGACTTATTTCAAAGAAAGTGGGCTTGAATCGCGATTAAATTAGCTAAGAGAGACGACTACTTGCCGTTAAAATCACTCATTGTTCGGGCCAAGCCAATAGTGCCAAAAGCGAGGATCATCTTTGTGGCGTGTTGAATGCGTTCTGACAAGTCCTTTTCTTCGTCTGTTATCCACTCCGATAAGACGTATTGAGCCTGTTGCCCTTTCAAAAACTGATCGCCTACTCCAAAGCGTAAACGGGCATATTTAGTATGTCCTAAGTAATAGTTGATGTCTTTTAAACCGTTGTGTCCACCATCTGAGCCTTTGCCTCTAAGTCGCATGACACCAAAGGGCAAAGCAATATCATCGGTCACCACAAGAATATTGTCGACTTTAACTTTTAGATGTTGCATCCAATAGTTTAAGGCTTTGCCACTCAAATTCATAAAAGTGGTAGGTTTAATAAGGTGATAGGTTCTGGACTTATGTTTTATAGAAGTGTAGTAAGCATGTTTTTCCTCTTTAAAAGAAGTATTGGACGACTCGGCTAGAGCGTCCAATACTTTAAATCCTATATTGTGTCTTGTATTTTCGTACTTGACACCAGGGTTTCCTAGTCCAACAATGAGGTATTTCATTACTTAAATATAGGAAATATTATTCGGCAGCAGGTTCTGCTGGAGCTGCTGGAGCATCTTCTCCTTCTGCAGCACCTTCTTCAGTACCTTCTTCTTCCTCCTCATCTTCAATAGCACCACGAGCTGTTTTCACACCAACAATTACAGATTTATCACCTGCTAGGAAGGTATATCTTTCGTCTCTAATATCTCCGATGTAAAGGAATTTTCCGATTTGCAATTCTTCTATATTGATGTCGATAGCATCTGGCAAGTTAGCAGGTATAGCGCGAGTTCTAATCGCTCTTTTTCTTACTAATAGATTGCCACCATTACGAACACCAATAGGTGTGCCAATAAAGTTAACAGGAATATTAACGGTTACTTCTTTGTCGTCAAATACTTGTAAGAAGTCAATATGAATGATTCTATCTGTTAAAGGGTGAAATTGAATATCTTGAAGAATCGCTTGAAAGCTTTCTCCGTCTATATCAATGTTCAACAAATATACGTCTGGAGTATTGACAAGCTTGTTTAGGTCATTCTCTGTAGCAGAGAAGTACACTTGCTTTTCTCCCCCGTAAAGTACGCATGGTACTTTACCCTGATTTCTTAGTGCTCTGTTAGCTATTTTGTTAGTTTCTCTAACGCTAGCACCTAATGCAAATGTTTTCATTTAAAATAAAAAATAATGGGTTAATAATTAACTTATAAAGTTTGAACTTATAGATTGTTTAGTATACACTCTATTAATAGTATCGGCAAACAAATTACCAATCTCTATTACTTTAACTTTATCACTTTTATGTTCTTTTCTCAAGGTATCCGTTACAATTAGTTCAGATAGTTGAGAGTTATTAATTCTTTCATAAGCACTTCCTGAGAGGATGCCATGGGTACAACAAGCTCTTACGCTATTGGCGCCATTTTCCATCATAAGGTCTGCCGCTCTAGTTAGCGTTCCTGCTGTATCTACCATATCATCTACTAACACGATGTCTTTGCCTTGTACATCACCAATCAACATCATTTTACTAATCTCGTTGGCTTTGTCTCTGTGCTTGTAGCATACTACCACATCGGTTTGCAAATACTTGGCATAAGTGTTAGCCCGTTTTGTTCCTCCCATATCTGGAGATGCAATACACAAGTTCTCTAAATTCAAACTTTGTATGTGTGGCACAAAGAGCGTAGAGGCAAACAAATGATCCACAGGAACTTCAAAAAATCCTTGTATTTGATCGGCGTGCAAGTCCATAGTAATGACTCTATCTACGCCTGCAGCAGTCAATAAATTAGACACCAATTTAGCCCCTATCGGCACTCTTGGCTTGCCTTTTTTGTCTTGTCTAGCATAACCGAAATAAGGCATAACTGCCGATATTTTGTAGGCTGAGGCTCGTTTGGCAGCATCAATCATCAACAACAATTCCATCAGATTATCAGATGGTGGTGGTGTAGATTGTACTATAAAAACGTGGCAACCTCTAACCGTTTCGTCAAAAGAAGGCTCAAACTCCCCATCACTAAAATATACGATAGACGTATCCCCTAGTGGCTGTCCGAATTTTTCAGCAATAGTAAGGGCTAATTCCTTACTAGCTGAAGCAGCAAATATTTTAACTTTAGACGACATAGTAATTTTATGGTTGGCAAAGATAGAAAAATTGATTTATCCCAAAACTATTTTCTATACTTTCATTGGTGTATGCCAAAAAAGACTTTACATTTGCTGTCGCTAAAATTTGCCCGAGTGGCGGAATTGGTAGACGCGCTGGATTCAAAATCCAGTGATAGCAATATCGTGCCGGTTCGACCCCGGCCTCGGGTACTACAAACCTCCTCAACAATTGAGGGGGTTTTTTTGTACTTTTGTACACTCTAGTTTAGAATAAATGAAACAAAGAAAGTACGACAAGGCATATTTGAAAATGGCGCAAGAATGGGCCAAGCTGTCGCATTGTGAAAGAAAACAAGTCGGGGCACTCATCGTAAAGGATAAGATGATTATTTCTGATGGCTATAACGGTTGCCCTTCTGGTTTTGAAAACACCTGTGAAGATGAAGAAGGTAATACCAAATGGTATGTACTACATGCCGAGGCCAATGCCATAATGAAAGTAGCCCGCTCTACCAACGACTGTAAAGGTGCTACTCTATACCTGACCCTTTCCCCTTGCAAAGAATGTAGCAAACTGATACATCAATCTGGCATAAAAAGACTGGTCTATCTCGATGAATATAAGGATACCACAGGCTTGGATTTCTTAAGAAAAGCCAATGTAGAACTCTTACACTTTGAGGATGCTGAATAAAAAATCTCATTTTAGCCCCATCGTATTTGCCCTAATTCTTATACTAGGTATTTATCTTGGAAAATCTCTAAATTTTAACACCTTTCAGCAAAACGAATTCAACAAGTTTAACTTAGTGTTGTCCCAATTGGAAGAAGCTTATGTCGATAGCATAGATAGGGAGGAACTAATAGAAAAAGCCGTTACTAACCTCTTAGAAGAACTTGACCCTCACTCCTATTACATAAAAGCGAAAGATTTATCTGCAGTCAACGAACCCATGGAGGGTAGTTTTGATGGAATCGGTGTAGAATTTAACTTGCTAGACGATACCATTTTGGTAGTTGCCCCTATTTCTGGTGGCCCATCACATAGTGTTGGTATTCTTTCGGGCGATAAAATTTTGTCTGTCAATGGAGATACCATAGCAGGTACAGGGCTAGAAAATGAAGATGTCTTCAAATTATTGAGAGGCAAAAGAGGAACTAAGGTCAATGTTGGGATTTTGAGAAAAGGTCAAGAAGAATTATTGGATTTTGAAATTACTAGAGACAAAATCCCTATTTATAGTGTTGATGTATCGTATATGATAACGGAGGAAATGGGATACATCAAAATCAATCGCTTTGCGGCTAATACCTACGAAGAGTTCATTGAGGCTGCCCAAAAACTTTTGGATAAAGGTATGCAAGAATTGGTTCTTGACCTTAGAAATAACCCCGGAGGTTATTTAGGAGCTGCCATTAACATCAGTAACGAATTTTTGGAAGACGATTTGCTCATCGTTTATACCCAAGATCGTTCGGGCAGTAAAGAAGAATACTTTTCCAACAGAAAAGGTTTACTCATCAATACTCCCGTAACAGTCATTATAGATGAAGGTTCAGCTTCTGCTAGTGAAATTGTTGCTGGTGCATTACAAGATAACGATAAAGGAACTATCGTTGGTCGCCGTTCATTTGGTAAAGGTTTAGTACAAGAACAATTTGAACACCCTGATGGTTCAGCATATCGCATTACTACCCAACGTTATTACACCCCAACAGGTCGATGCATACAACGCCCTTATGCTAAAGGTCAAGATGAGAATTATGCTAGTGACCTTTTACAAAGAATCAATACTGGCGAACTCCTTTCTAGAGATAGCATAGAATTTAACGACAGTCTAAAGTTTGTTACTCCTCAAGGCAAGATTGTTTATGGAGGCGGGGGAATAATGCCTGATATTTTTATTCCTTTAGACACTAACTCTTACCATTCTTCTATTTCTGAAGCTATCAGAAAAGATTTAATCAGACAGTTTGCATTTAACTATACCAATCAACACCGAGAAGAATTAGAAAGTCAAAACCTGTTCAATTTTATTGCCTTATTCGAAATTAATACTAACGACTATAATCAGTTGGTAGCATTTTGTAAATCGTCTGAGGTTAAACTACCACTTGCTGAACTTAGCGAATACGATAAAAGTATTTTATCTACCCAACTCAAAGCTTATATTGCACGAAATATTTGGAATGACGATGGGTTTTTTCCTGTTATTCATAAAATTGATGACACATTTCAACAAGCTATAATGCAGTAATTTTTTACTTTTGTACTAATATTAATTTAAGATTATAAACTATGTCATTTGAATTACCCAAACTATCTTATGCTTACGATGCTCTTGAGCCACATATAGATGCAAGAACTATGAAAATACACCATAGCAAGCACCACGCAGGTTATACTGCCAAACTAAATGCTGCCATTGAAGGCACCGATTTAGCTGGACAGTCTATCGAATCTATACTAGCTGGAGAGCTATCGGCAGGCGTCAGAAATAACGGCGGAGGATATTACAACCATTGCTTATTTTGGAGTGTAATGAGTCCTAACGGTGGCGGTCAGCCAAGTGGTGATTTGGCAGATGCTATAAACAGTGCTTTTGATTCTTTCGAAGAATTTAAAACCGCATTTTCAAATGCTGCAGCTACACAGTTTGGCTCTGGTTGGGCTTGGTTGTGCGCAGAAAATGGAAGCTTAAGCGTATGCTCTACACCAAATCAAGACAATCCCTTGATGAAATCGGGATGTGGTGGTACTCCAATTTTAGGAATTGATGTGTGGGAACACGCCTACTACCTCAACTACCAAAACAGAAGACCAGATTATATCGAAGCCTTTTTCAATGTAGTCAACTGGGACGAAGTCAGCCGTCGATTTAAAGATGCTTAATCATAAAAGCCCCTCAATTGAGGGGCTTTTTTTTGGCCGTTTAGGACTGCCAATTGCCTTGACAGTTTTATTTTTTGAATAATTTAAACCTTGATATTTTTCTTCTTAGCGGTGTTTCAAAATAATGATAACTAAAAGCAGACGCCAAAAGCAATCCTATTAAAGAAATGTAAAACTGTAAAATTGGTTGATGCCAATTTAAAGCAGTAAAAACTCCTTTAATTGCCATAAAAATTGGCTTTTGTAAAATATAGATACCAAAACTTATCTCTCCTAAAAACACCAAAAACTTGAGGTTAGATAGTTTGGAAAACAGACCGTTATTACAAGAGATCAATAAAATTAAAGGCACAAAAACAAGCATTAATAAACCATTATGAAAACTTAATGTTGTGTTGTATTTCAATACTATAGCAGCCACAACTAATAGTGCTATAATCGCTAAGTCATTGGCTTTTTTTCGACCATTTAGATATTTTACAAACACTAGTCCTGCTACATTTCCAATCAAAAATTCGTTGAGATGAAGCAATGGAAAGTAATGAATAAAGCTATGACTAGCCGACGGAAAGCCCGTGTAATAGGAAGAATCTAAAAGATAGTGCAAAATGTATTGGCTAAAAACCCAAACAAGTAGCACAATAGCTGTAAGCATTTTTAAATTTGGATGTTTATAAAAACGATTGAATAAAAACGGGAAACATAAGTAAAAGAACCACTCTACTGTAATGGACCATGCTGGTGTGTTGAAAGACATGGCTTTAGCAGGAATCCAAGCTTGTTGAAGACTAATACCAAGAAAAAAGTCTGTAATACTTAAATCACTTTTTTCTGGAAAAAGGAAAAACTCCATAATCTTAAAACACAGCAATAAGAAGGCTGCTAAGAAAGTGACAGGATAAATTCTAGCAAATCGTTTTTGCATATACGACAAGAAAGACACCTTGTCCTTATGCCAATAAGCAATAATCATAACAAAGCCTGAAAGGATAAAAAAGTAGCTTACCCCTAAATTTGCTTGTTGAAAGAAAAAAGAAGTCACATCAAAATTAAAAGGAGGAATATCTTTAGCATAATGAAAAATGACTATGGATATAGCTGCAATAAACCTCGTAAATGTAAGCTGTTCTATTCTCATTAATGAACATTAGATTTGGTTTCGAATATAATTATTTTATGTGGGTAAGATGATTTTTAAAGTGTTTTAAAAATTAATAACTTTGATTATAATCATTAAGCTAATAAGTGAAAGTTTTATTCTTTTTAATTTTATCATTTAAACTGTATTCTTTTAACTTATCTGAAGATGATGTTAGTATAGACCCCAGCTTTGGAGTACTTGTCAATGACCTT
>CAJWHN010000003.1 GCA_913041085.1 uncultured Flavobacteriales bacterium
TTACATTTGTTCTTCCGTTTAGTGGTCGTTTTCAATATTCGTTTGGTAGCGCTATATTGTTTGAATACGCTCACAAACTAAACAACAGATCCGAATCTGCGCTTGACAACCCTTTTTCTTTAGGGTTTGAATTTGGTACAGCAGGACACGTATTTCAGGTGTTTATGAGCAATAGTTATTATTTAAGAGAAGCTAATATTTACACTCTTGAGCCTTATGATTTTTATCAGGGTCCAAATGAGTTTGTGTTGGGTTTTAATATTCGTAGAGTATGGTGGTTTTAAGTGTAAAAAACATGAAAGGATTAGTGTTAATTCTTTTGTTAACAGCGGGGATTCTAGCTTCTTGTAGTAAAGACCGTTTGATTGATGTTGAGCCATACGTATATCCTACGGAGTATTGGAAAAAAGATTCTTTAGTTTACAACCTGTTGTTAGACACTACAGTTCTGAACCAGCAAGTAACGCCTTACGGTATATCATCTCCCGATACTTTGAGTTTGTTTTATGAAACACAAGAATATACTCTTACTTTTTTAGAAGAAAGTAAAAACAGTGTGTTTGTTGGGACTACTAATGGGGTGTTTGAGTTTGTGTTAGACTCCTTGTTTTTATATAGTAGTCAGGACACTTTGAGACAAAAAGTGGTTGTTAAAGAAGATTCGTTAATGGTTTTGGAATACACCCTGGTGAGCGGCAGCTATATTAGGGTTTACAGAGATTATTATCGCCTTTTAGATATAAGTGCTGAGGCGCCTTTAGTTAGCTTTCTAAACGACATCTATAATCCTATTTTCTACAACAACGGTGAGGGAAGGTGTATGCCCTGTCATAATTCTGATGGTGGACAAATAAGACTTGCCCCAGCTAATGTTGCTTACGAAAACCTTATTAATGGAGTAAGCAAAAACGACGGTGGGGTGGGTTATATCAACAGTCTACAACCTGAAGAAAGCTATTTGTACCGCTTGGTAGCAGATGAAGATGTTGAATATTTGATGCCTCCAAACAACGCTCTTACCCCTTTTGAAGTACAAACCATTTTGACTTGGATAAGCCAGGGGGCTCAAGAGAATTAGAGCTGAATTTTCTATTGGCTCTTATTTTTTGTATTTTTGTACCCTTAAATTAACTAAATTAACAATTCAATTATGAACAAGTTTTACGCCTTATTTTTTGCTTTTTTCGTTGGTATTAGTTTTTCTTATGCTCAATGCACAACCGAAAACTCTATTGGTTGTGAGTGTAAAGACTCTGATGAAATAGCTTGTGATTTATTACCTGACATTACTGTTTCTTGGCAATGGGGTATAGGTGACTATGAAGAGTTTCCTCCTGGTGAAGGTTTGCAAAGCGGTGAGATTAACTATCCTGACAACTGGTTTGAAATAACCCCAGAAGTTGAAGCTATGGGTAGAATAAGAGTGGGTGCAAGAACACCAAATATTGGTTCTGGTCCGCTAAATTTAAGAGGTGCTGACAAAGACGGATATAGATGGATGATTTGCTACGATAGTGGTGTTGCTGACACCTTTTCAGTTTATGATCCTGATTGGAATGAAGAAAGCTATTGCCCTGACGGCAGTACACCTAAACACATTTCTATACAAAGAGTATATCAGAAAAAAGCTGATGGAAGTATGGGTTTTTATGAAGTTATGGTAGGGACAATGGAATATCACCCTACGCACGGTCACATGCACTTTAATGAATGGACAATAATGTCTTTGCGTATTCCTGACCCCAACAATATGGAAAATCCTCTAGAATGGGAGGTTGTCGGCGATGGTGCAAAAGTTGGTTTTTGTGTAATGGACCTTGGAAATTGTAGTAGTGAAAATGCTGGTTGTAGAGACGATGAATCTGTTTATAATGAGGGAACACTTCTTTCACAAGACGACTTTCCTAACTATGGTCTTGGTGGTGGCGGATATGGTTGTAGCCCTATTTCACAAGGTATTTCTGTAGGATATAACGATACTTACGGTTCGTATTTAGATGGTATGTTTTTGAATATTCCACTAGGCACTTGTAATGGAGATTATGCTGTTGTATTAGAGGTTCCTCAAGTGATGCTTGAAGAGCGTTTGGATAATAATTTTACTTGGTTTCCAGTAACTTTAACGCAACAAACTGGAGTGCCAAGTGTGCCAGAAATTACAAGCTCTGCTACTAACTTGGTTTGTGAGGGGGATAACATTTCTTTGTCCATAGACGCTCCTGATAACACAACTTTGTTGTGGTCAGATGGAAGCACGTCTGAGTCTATTGAAATTAATCAAGCTGGAACGTATTCAGTTACAGTAACTAGCGAAGACTTTAGCTGTCCTACCACAAAAAACATTGTTGTTTCTACTATTAGCAACCCTAGTTTAGAGTCGGTAACTGTTTGTAAAAACGAAAACGCTGAACTAAGCGTAGAGTCAGAATACGATGTTACTTGGTACGATGAAAGTATGAATGTTGTGGGTTTAGGTCTTAACTTCACTACACCTATATTAAACGAAAGTGTTAACTATTATGTCACTAGTAGTTTTTCAGATAATAATGTGGGTCCTGAGCAACATGAGGGGGAGTCAAATTATAGTGGGGGTTCAAATGCTATTGGTTTCCTTTCTTTTGATGCTTTAAGCTCATTTACTTTAGAAAGCATAAGTGTTTATACAGAAGAGCCTGCTGAAAGAAAATTTATACTAATGAATGAGGCCGGTGAGCTTATCGCTGAACATACTGAGTTTATCGGTTTTTGTGCTGATGATCCTCAGGTGGTAGAGTTAAATTTTGAGGTTCCTGCTGGAACAAATTATCAAATTGGCACAGATGCTGAGATTAATGTAAGTAGTGTTGGGGGAGAAAATCCACAGTTAAAAAGAACAGGTACAAATGGTGGTTTGTCGTACCCTTATGTATTAGATGGAAAGGTTTCTATTAATAAAGCTGTTTATTACGGTCAAGGCATGGATGATAGTGGTGGTGATGATTATACAACTTACTACTACTACTTATATAACTGGGTAATTGCTGGTGAGCCTATTGAGTGTGACCCTGTTGTTTTTCCTATAACAGTAGAAGATTGTAGTTCTATAGATGAGGTTCTTGTAGATATGAGTGTATATCCTAACCCTACAGATGGGCTTGTTGCTATAAACCTAAGCCTAGAAACAGAAAGTAATGTGGAATTGATATTAAGCAACTCTATAGGTCAGGTGGTATATTATGAAAGCTTAGGAAGGTTGACTAAATTAGATAAGTCTTTTGATTGGTCAATGCTACCAAAAGGCGTTTACACCATAAGCTTTAATATAAATAATCAGAAAACGTTTGAAAAGATTGTCCTTCAATAAAACAATCCTCATATGGATAATGTTTCAATTAGGGCCCTTAGGGGCTCTTTTTGCGCAAGGTAATTGGCAAAGTTTCACTACAGAAAACACTATTCTGGTAGATAATCAAATCAATGATGTTCTAATTGTTGATGGCGTAAAATGGATAGGCACAAATTGGGGTTTATATACTTACGACAACACCTCTTGGATAGATTATACCGATGTGCTTCCTCACCCTTTAGTAAACTCTATTTCAAAAGATAAAGAAGGAAATATTTATGTTTGCACTTTAAGTGGTATGGCTATTTATAATGGGGGTTCGTGGGAAACTATTACCTCACAAAATAGTATTATTACTAATCATGTTAATGAGGTGGTTTTTGATGAGGACAACACAGCTTATATTGGCACTATTGATGGTTTGTTTAAAATGAGTGATGGTAATATTTCAATTGTCCTTGATTCATCTTCTTTAGAGCCAAGTTTTATAAATGTACGTTGCTTAACTTTTAAAGGCGATTCTTTATGTATTGGTACTGTTAATGGTGGTTTGGGTTATTTGTATAATGACTCTATTGGTTGGTATAACGCTAATAATGGCTTAATAGATAATACATCTACAGATATATTAGTTGATAAGGAAAACCTATGGATAACCACTCCTTATGGGGGTTTAATATCACATTTATTAGATGGTAACTTTTTGATTTTTAATACTGGTTTTTTTAATGATTGGCCTAGCAACAGTTTAAATACTATATACAACGATGATGACATGTTTTATGTAGGTAGTAGTGGTGGTGGTTTTTTCTCTTTTAGCTATGAGTTTGGCGTTCAAAATACAAACACTTTCAATACTGAAAATAGTGGTTTAATCAATGACTATGTTTTGTGTATAGAAAAAGATGAGTTAGGTTATTGGATTGGCACAGAAGGAGGGTTAGTATATTGGACTGATATATCAAGTGTAAATAAGTCTAATCACGTGAATAAACCAACTTATAATATATTTAATAATAGATTAACTTTTCCTTTTAAAGGTGATATAACCGTTTATTCCTTAGATGGAAAGCGTGTTTTTTCTGCTTATAACAAATCTAGTGTAAATTTATCTTTTCTTACTAGAGGTAGTTATATTTCTGATTTTAACAACAGCCGTTCTGTCTTAATTCTTAATTAATCAATATTTAGCTTTGGTCTTTCATCTCTATTAGCCAACTCCCAAGCTGTTAAGAATATATATCTACTTATTTTTTCAACTTTTGGAAAGTGTATTTTATCGATAGTATCTGACGGTTTGTGATAGTCAGCGTGTACACCATTAAAATAAAATATTACAGGAATATTATTCTTAGCAAAGTTATAATGGTCTGAACGATAATAATATCTATTAGGATCGTCTTCTTCGTTATATTTATAGTCCAACTCTAGATTAATGTATTTATCATTTATCGCTTCGCTAATATCATGCAGTTCTGTGCTTAATCTATCCGAACCAATTAAATAAATATAATTTGGATTGTCGTTATAGCTATCTATTCTACCTATCATGTCGACATTTAAATTTGCTATAGTATTTTCTAAAGGATATATGGGGTTTTCAGCATAGTATTTAGAGCCTAATAAGCCTTTTTCTTCAGCAGAAACAGGCATAATAAGTATGCTTCGTCTTGGTCCTTTACCTTCCTTTTTTGCTAACATAAAAGCTTCTGCTATTTCCATAATAGCTACAGTACCCGAACCGTTATCATCTGCACCATTATAAATCAAAGAGTCTTTAATGCCTAAGTGATCATAATGTGCTGTAATAACTACTATTTCATCTTTTAAATCACTTCCTTCAATAAAGCCAATAATATTTTCTCCTCTGATATAATTATTATTAAGCATCTTTTCTAAAAGACCGTTTTTATCCCACTTCCATTTACCATAACGTTTTACTGTTTTGACTTTAAATTTTTGAAAATAGGAATTGTATTTATAGGGTGGTATGCCTATTTCTTTAAAAAAGTTAGCAATATAATTGGCCGCCATTTTCTGACCTGGCTTACCTGTTTCTCTACCTTGTAAAGAATCTCCAGCTAATATGGTTATGTGTTTTTGTAAGTCTTCAACAACTATAGTATTAGCATATTTAAGCTTAGGTTTAGTCTCTGACCAAGTGCTTACTTGAGCAAATAACCCTAAAGGGAATAATAGTAGTAATATTTTTTTCATGATACTTAACAGCTTATTTTATCAACTCTTCTTTGATGTCTTCCACCTTCAAAATCTGTATTTAAAAAAACATCTATTATTGAAAGTGCTTTTTCTAAACTGATGAAACGTGCTGGCATAGTGCATACATTAGCATCGTTATGTAATCGTGCTAATTCAGCAATTTCAACCTCCCAACATAAGGCTGAACGAATAGATTGATGTTTATTAGCACTCATATTTATTCCGTTACCACTGCCACAAAATTGAATTCCTAAGTCATTGGAGCCATCATCAATAGACTGAGCTAATTGATGAGCAAAATCTGGATAATCTACACTATCTGTACTAAAACAACCGTAATCCGTTACAGTATAACCTTTACTTTTTAAATGTGATATTACGTTCTCTTTGAAGTCAAAACCTGCATGGTCACATGCTATACCTATATTTTTACTCATTTGATAGTAATGTTTATAAGGGTTAATAATTATATTAATTTATCATAAAGCTTATTAACAAACAAAACTCATTTTTTGTTAATTACAGTTAAAAACTTTAATAAATTTTTGTTGACTTTTCAATATTTGTTTTGCTTTCATTTTTTTTAGCATTTCTACTAATTTTTAACCCTATTTTGATAAAAAAATATTAAGATACTATTAACATAAAATACATTTTTTAAAGCTCTTTTTTTTCAAAATTAAATTGTTAGTCAAGCTTTAATATTCTTAATATATAATGTTAATAATAATATAAACTCTTGATTATCTTATAATTAAAATTCATAAAGAAGTTAATTGATTGTTAGTATCCATTAATAATTAAGATTAAATAGTTTTATTAAAAATAATTATAAACTTAATTAACAGCCTATATATAAATACATATTATTATTAATAATTAAAAATATTATATATTTATTATAACCATATCAATTTCTCTTTTTTCAATATCTACTTTTCTAATTTTTACTTTTAATAAATCTCCTAAAGTAAGTGTTCTTTTGGTTTGACTTCCGTACACACAATAATTTTTTTCGTCGTATATGTAGAAATCTCCTGGTATGTTTTTTAGTCTTATCAGGCCTTCGCAAGCGGTATTTTTAACTTCTACAAAAATTCCAAAATCTGTAACTCCAGATATTATTCCATCAAACGTATGACCTACAAATTGAGATATGTATTTGGTTTGCATATATTTTATAGAATCTCTTTCAGCTTTAGAAGCTATAATCTCCATTTCAGAAGAATGTTTACACTGTTTTTCAATTTTAGTTTTATTAAAGCTTTTACCGCCATCTAAATAATGTTGTAGAAGACGATGTACCATAACATCAGGATAACGTCGTATTGGCGAGGTAAAGTGGGTGTAGTGATTAAATGCTAAACCATAATGACCTATGTTTTCTGTAGTATATACCGCTTTTGCCATAGTTCTTATAGACAAAGTTTCTATCATATTTGCCTCTTGAGTTCCTTGAACGTCTTTTAATACTTTGTTCATGGATTGAGCAATTGTTTTTTTATTTTCAGTTTGTAAGTTATATCCAAACTTCTTTAAGAATATACTTAATACATCAAGTTTATCAGGATCTGGACTATCATGAATTCTATAAACAAAAGTTAAAGATTGTTTTCCAATATATTCAGCAACTTTTCTATTTGCCAAAAGCATAAATTCTTCTATTAATTTATGAGCATCTTTACTTTCTTTAAAGTAAATAGAAATAGGATTACCTTCTTCATCAATTTTGAATTTTGTTTCTAATCTTTCAAATGAAATAGCGCCACTTTTCATTCTTTGATTTCTTAAAATTTTAGCTAAGGAATCCAGTATTAAAAGTTCTTCTACGTATTTACCTTTTTTGGCAATTATAACTTTTTGAGCATCTTCATAGGTAAAACGATGATTAGATAAAATAACAGTTCTTCCAAACCATTCATTACATACTTTAGCCGTTTCATCAAGTTCAAAAACAGCCGAAAAACATAATTTTTCTTCATGAGGTCTTAATGAACATAAATTATTTGATAATACTTCTGGTAACATAGGAATTACTCTATCAACTAAATAAACAGAGGTTGCTCTTTCTTGTGCTTCTTTATCAATATTATCATTTTTATTGATGTAATGAGAAACGTCTGCTATATGAATACCAACTTCCCAATTTCCATTTTTTAGTTGTTGAATTGATAGTGCATCATCAAAATCTTTAGCATCATAAGGATCAATAGTAAAAGTTGTAATATTTCTAAAATCACGTCTTTTTTTAATTTCATCAGATGTAATTTTTGAAGAAATATTTTTTGCAGCATCTTCTATATGCTTATCGAATTTATTATTGAAATTGTATTCAGCTAGAATTGAGTGAATTTCTGCTTGATGTTCTCCAGGATAGCCTAATATTTCTTTTAATTCAGCCGTTGGATTATTCTTTTTATCACCCCAATCTACAACATTCACTACAACTAATTGTCCATCTTTAATACTCTTAATTTCTTTAGCAGGTAGAAAAATATCGAAATGTATTTTTGGATTTGAAAGGAGTATAAAAGCATGATTTTTAGCGAGTTCAACAACACCAACAAACTGTTCGGTATTATGTTTAATGACTTCAATAATTTCACCTTCTTTTTTACTCTTTTTAAAAGAAGGAAAAACAGAAACTTTTACTTTATCACCACTAACAATATTTGATATGTATTTTCTATGTATAAAAATATCATAATCAAGATCAGCACAGATTACATAAGCATTTCCAGCACTATTTATATCTATTATACCATCAACAATTATTGATTTACTTTTTAATTTATATTTCCCTCTAGAAACAGAAACAACTAAATCATGTTGTTCCATTTCCTCAAGCACAATTTGAATTAAGCGTTTGGTATTTTCATCTCCAACACCTATTTGTTTTGAAAGTTGTTTGTAATTAAAGGCTTTTCCTGGGTTTTTACGTATAATAGATGTAATAAGAGATTTTAATGTGGATTTTTTAATATTTCTTTTTTTCTTTTTTCTACCCATTCAACGAAAATATAAATTAAATGTGTTTAATTTGCTTAACATGAAAAGAGCTTTTCATTTTATTTTGTTAATAGTATTTTATCAGCTTGTGGATCACAATCTAAATCTACTTCAGTAGGGTGTGATACTAGTAAACAAGTCAAAAAAAATAAAACCAAACAAGGGTTGTTCAAAAAAGGAATATTACCAGCTAGTTCTAACCCTTAAAATTAAATCAGATGTTTAAAGGAAAAAGTATAGGAATATTATTTATAGTTTTAGGACTGATATTCTTATTGAATAATATCAATTTAATAGAGGTTTCTTTGGCAGAACTCATTAGAGTGTATTGGCCTGTAATACTTATTTGGATAGGTGTAGACAAGCTACTTAGGAAATCTATAAATGAGGATAAAAAAGATTAAAGTCCTTTTGATATTTTAACTTTATCATTGCTTTTACTTCTTCAGAAAATTCATTTTTTTTGGCAGAACTCATATTAAGTTTTTGTAACTCCGACTCAATGTTTAAATGTTTACAAACGGTATTAAAATCAGCTTTTAAATTTTCCATTTTACCAATAAAATCCATAACAATATTATCGTTTTCATCACAAACAAAAGTATATTGAGGTTTGAAATGAACCCAATTCATAATTTCTTCCTTTTCTAAACCTTTTAAAACAAATTCATCAAAACTTGCAAATTCTTGTAAGTATGAATTAGAAAACTCTAGGTCTTGATTATTAATACCACCTTCCTTTAAAAAGGTATAAGCTGAAAATAGTCTGTCATAAGGATTTCTTACAAAACAAAACTTATATAAAGAATTAAAAACCTTTTCCCCATAATGTGATTTGTAAAAATCGACACTTCGATGACCCCATTTTACATCTCCAAAAAGAGAGTTTGAAATAGAAATTCCAGCGGTTTTAGGAATATGAAAAAACACACATTTTTTATCTAAAAAAAGAGATAAAATAGGGTTTGTTTCTTTTTCCTCAACACCTAAAAAGATTTTTATTTTATTGTAAAAAGAGCTCACTTTTTAACGATTAAAATTTATAGTATTTAAAATTTGAGGAAGATCTTTTTTAGAAAAGAAAAGAAACCACAAAAAGAAAAATACCACATAAATTATTAATAATACACCTCCCAAAAACAAAGGATTAGGATTAAAATTTATTCCTTCAATAATAAAATAACTAGGTAGGCATAAACTACAAAACAAGACTATTAGCTTGATATATTCAGAATGAAAGAGATGTATATTTAAGTGTTTGTTTAAAACATAAGTACAAGCAATATTTTGTAATAAAATATTAAATATATAAACTACACCTAAACCAACTAAACCCCATTTGCTTATTAACACAAAATATAATAAAAAAGAAATTAATGAAGTGACGATTGAAATATCTCTCATAGGTTTTTCTAAACCTGTCATTTGAAGCATTAAACCTACAGACCCCATAGAAACATTAATAAGTTGACCGATTACTATTAATGATAATAAAAAACTACCCTGAATAAAATCGTTACCAAACAATGACATAATAGGCTTTGAAAAAAGAAAAATAAAGACCATTAAAGGAAAGCTTAACAAGAAAATATACCTTCCACTTAATTGAAAATAACTTGCTAAATCTTTTAGCTTGTTTTGTGAGTAAAGCTGAGATATAATAGGAGAAAAAATAGAATTAACAGAAGTTAATACTAACGGAATAAAAGCAGCAATAGTCAAGGTCACAGAATATATACCTAATTCAAAGGTGCTCAAAAAATAAACCAACACAATTTTATCACCGTGTCTTCCTAGAGCTAAAACACTATTAGTTATAAGTAGGTTTAGACTGTATTTTTTTTCTTCGTTATTAAAATTATCTCTTTTAAAATCTGTAAGACCAGGCAACAATCTTTTAATTATAATTATTAGAAAAATAAAAGCTAGTACTGAGCCTAAAACTTCAGCAATAATATAACCTTCTAATCGCCAACCCCAATTAAAGAAGACAACAACCAGACCAATTTTAAAAGGTAATCTAAGAAAAGTGTTAATTATTGTACTTTTTTTCACCTCTTGAAGACCACGAATAGTTTGTTCTGCTAAAATCAAAAAACTATTTACAAACATCATGAGACCAAACAAAGGAATATACTCCTTAAGTTTAGGTGTTTTTAATGTGTTATCAGCAATAATTTCTGGAAAAAAATAAAATAAAAAAGATATAGGTAGAACAAAACACAAATTAATTATCGAGGTATTAGTAAGGTAGGAAACAAGTTTGTTATAGTTTTGGGTAGCTTTGTACTTTGAAATAAAACGAATAAGCCCATTACCATATCCAAAACTCAAAAATATTCCCAACACACCAATCGTTGTTATACCTAAACTATATATTCCCAAGGCATCAGCACCTAAAACTCTAGATAAGTATACTTTAAAGAAAAAACCAACTATTACAGAAATAACAGCACCCAAAAAATACACCGCAGACTGACCAACAATTTTTTTAACTAAGGACATTCACCATATCTTGATATGTAAAAATAAGATAAAAATTTTCTACCAGACCCGCTTAAGATTTATAATTTAAAGAATACATCTAACTAACTTAATAAAACAAAACGTGATTTCAATAGAGGACGCTAAAGCCCTGATAAGAAAACACACCCTTTCACCCAAAGAAACCAAACAACACATCAAAGACTCTCTTGGTTTTGTTTTATCACAAGATGTTTATAGCTAAACATCAGGCAAGAATCATTAAAAAAAAATTATTTATATATTTACTAGAATTAAGCACCGTATTAAAACAAACCTCCCCCTTTATCTAAACTTATTTATAATGGCTATTCTAAAAAGAGATTCTTTTGGGCACACTACAATATTTAAAAAATGGCTAATACGAATATTGGGGGCAATTTCTCATCCACGCTTTAGAGGAATTAACAATCTTAATATTAAAGGAGGGCATATAATTAGCGGTTTACCAGACCGAAATGTTTTGTTTATATCTAATCATCAGACCTATTTTGCAGATGTAACTGCTATGATACACGTCTTTAACGCGAGTTTAAAAGGCAGAACGAATACTATAAAAAACATAGGGTATCTCTGGAGGCCAAAGTTGAACCTATATTTTATTGCCGCCAAAGAAACAATGCAGTCAGGTTTTTTGCCAAAACTATTGGCTCATGCAGGCGCCATTAATGTAGAAAGAACGTGGCGCTCAGAGGGTAAAGATGTCCAAAGAGAGCTTCAAACAGATGATGTTTCAAACATCAACAAAGCACTTAAAAATGGCTGGTTAATAACTTTCCCACAAGGCACCACCAAAGCCTGGACACCGATACGCCGAGGAACAGCCCACATCATACAGCAAAACAAACCTATAGTTGTTCCTGTGGTTATTGATGGTTTTAGACGTTCGTTTGATAAAAAGGGATTGAAAATGAAAAAAAAGGGGGTTCAACAATCCATAGAGGTGAAAGAACCTTTAGATATAGAATATAACAATGACTCTATAGATGATATTCTTAAAAAAGTGGAATTCGCTATAGAACAACACCATTCTTTTTTAAAGGTGTAAAACTAACTCCACAACAGTTTATTTTAGAGTTTTGAGACTATAATGATTAACTCTTTTGAAATAATTTGAGCCAGACTAGAGGGGTCTAAATGATGGTTTGTGGGGTCTTTATGTAAAAACTTGGAGTGAATAACGCTAGTTTTTTTATTTAAAAGAGATTGGTCTAAGTCTATAAAGGCTAAGCGGTTTTTCTCTGCCAACTGCCTCAGCATTCTATTAAAGTCTAATGTTAGCAGAGTTCTTTCTTTAATATTAGCCTTTACCTCTTTTCTAAGGTTGGCCACTTCCCCATAATTACTACCCTCCTGAATGGTGGGGAGTACAGCACTGCAGATAATGGTTTTTTTACCATTGATAGCGCTTGACTTTTGAATTAGACTAGAATAATTATCTATTGCTAATTGAGTTTGTTTTTGAATGCTTAACCCATATTTCTCTGCTCGATACCAAATTGCAAAACCACAATCCACCTCACCTAACTGAAAAACCACATAATCGTCTTTGCCAACCTCTTCTTTTAAGTAATTTTCAAAAATACTAAGGGCTTTGGTTTTGCTATTAGGGTTTGCCAAACCGGTAGCTGTGGCGCCATGAACAACTTTTATTTTTGGAGTAAGCCTCCAGAAATACCATGGAGAAAACTCCATATTCCAAAACACCTCTGCGTGACTATCACCAATAAAATGAATTTTCCTTAAAACAAATAAGGCTCTTATTTTTCTCTTGATAAAATATAAGAAGCGAAAAAGAAACGACATGGATATCAACTTGAATTTACTTGTTGCAAGATAAAAAAACCAAACAAAAAAGGCGACCACTTCCGTAATCACCTTGTATTTTGCTCCCCCTCTTGGACTCGAACCAAGGACCCTCTGATTAACAGTCAGATGCTCTAACCAACTGAGCTAAGGAGGAAAAAATCAGTTTGCAATATTAGTACAATGCTAATAATTATGCAATATATTTGCCAAAATAAAAAAAAACAGATAAAATGAGCTTATTAGTTGTAGGTACGGTTGCTTTTGATGCTATCGAGACTCCATTCGGAAAAACAGATAAAATAGTTGGTGGGGCAGCAACCTATATTGGCTTGTCAGCCTCTAAATTTTATGATAAAATAAATTTAGTTTCTGTTGTTGGAGAGGATTTTCCTAAAGATGCTATTAATATGATGCATAATCACAACGTAAATACTGAGGGTTTACAAATCAAAGAAAATGAAAAAACATTCTTTTGGTCGGGACGTTATCACAACGACATGAACTCTAGAGACACCCTAGATACTCAGCTCAATGTTTTAGAAAGTTTTAACCCTGTAGTTCCTAGTTCTTATCAAAATTGCGAGTGCTTAATGTTAGGAAACCTAATGCCAAGTATTCAGCAAAAAGTTTTAGACCAACTGCAAAAACGTCCTAAGCTAATTGTTCTTGACACCATGAACTTTTGGATGGACAACTTTATGGATGATTTAATGATTGCTCTAAAAAATGTTGACGTACTAACCATTAATGACGAAGAAGCACGTCAGCTTTCAGGAGAATATTCACTTGTTAAAGCGGCGAAAAAAATTCTATCCTTTGGCCCTAAGTTTTTAATTATTAAAAAAGGTGAACATGGAGCACTATTATTCAATGAAAAGGAAGTGTTCTTCGCTCCAGCCTTACCTTTAGAGGAAGTATTTGATCCAACAGGAGCGGGCGACACCTTTGCAGGTGGATTTGTAGGCTATCTGTGCGCTACCAAAGATTATTCTTTTGAGAATATGAAAAGAGCAGTTATTATTGGTTCTGCTATGGCGTCATTTTGTGTTGAGAAATTCGGTACAGAGCGAATGAACGGATTAGACATGCAGGAAGTTAATGACAGAATAAGCCAGTTTGTAGATTTAGTACAGTTTGATATTCAACTGGTTTAAGCTATTCATAAGATAAAAGAACAGCGTTTTTTTCAACACTATCCCCTTCAGCCGTTTGAATGTGTTTTAACACACCCCCTCTTGTTGATTTAATAATATTCTCCATCTTCATAGCTTCTAAAACAATCAAACCATCGCCTTCAGAAACAGCATCTCCTTCTTTAACAAGGATTTCAAGAACTCTACCCGGCATAGGTGCTTTTACATCATTGTCTTCATTAGAGTTTCCAGTGTTCATACCTAAATCGTGAAGTAATTCATCAAAACGATCTTTCATTTGCACCGAGTAAGTGTTGTTATTGATGATAATTTCAAAGGTTTTGTTTTTTCTATCATGAGTTAAAACATCAGCGACAAAAGAGTTGTTATTGTAAACAATGTGAAAGCGACCTTCTTTAACCTCGACGATATCCCAGTTAACCACTTCATCTAACTCAAAATCAAAACGTGTATTTACAATCCCTTTCATTTGACAAATTTAGCAAAGAATTCTTCTTATTTTTACACACACTAAAAAAGATACCCACATGGAAACCATTCTAGCTTTGGCACTAGCCCTATTATTAGGCACTAGCCCTACACAAAATCAGGTCAACTCAGACAACACGCTTAAAGAAAAAGAGATATATAACCCATCAGCAACACGTCTTAGCGATGTTATTCACACCGATTTAGCTGTAAGTTTTAATTGGGAGAAACAACATTTATTGGGACAAGCAGAACTCACAATAAGCCCCTATTTTTACTCTAGCAACGAACTAATTTTAGACGCTAAAGGTTTTGATATCCACTCCATTAATATGAACGGAAAAGAGCTTTCTTTTGAGTACGATAGTTTGCAATTATTTATTCATTTAGACAGAGAGTACCAAAGAAACGAGAAATACACCATAAATATAGATTATACCGCCAAACCTAATGACCTAAAAATAGAAGGTAGCGATGCCATTACCGATGCAAAGGGTCTATACTTCATCAACCCACTAGGTAAGGAAGATAAACCCCAACAAATTTGGACTCAAGGAGAGACAGAAGCTAGTTCGTGTTGGTTTCCTACCATAGATAAGCCTAACGAACGCATGACTCAAAACATTGCCATTACCGTAAAAGATGAGTTTGTTACCTTATCAAACGGTCTTTTGGTGAAGTCAGAAAAAAATGGCGACGGTACCAGAACAGATTATTGGGAGCAGAAACTAGCCCACACTCCTTACCTTGCTATGTTAGGCGTTGGCGACTTTAACATTACTTCTGATAAATGGAAAGATATTGACGTAGATTATTACCTAGAAGACGATTATCATCCTTTTGCAAGAGCAATCTTTGGAAGAACCCCACAAATGATAGCGCATTTTTCAGAAATACTCGGTGTAGAGTACCCTTGGGAAAAATATGCTCAAATTATAGTTAGGGATTTTGTTTCAGGCGCTATGGAGAATACAACGGCTGTAATTTATGGAGAGTTTGTTCAAATGACAGACAGAGAGTTGGTAGACGACCATGAAGAAGATATCATAGCCCATGAATTATTTCACCATTGGTTTGGAGACTTAGTGACTTGTGAGTCATGGGCCAACCTACCATTGAACGAATCTTTTGCTACTTACGGTGAGTACATCTGGAGAGAAAAAGGCTTTGGTCGTATGGAAGCTGATATGCATCTAGACGCAGACTTAAACAATTACTTGAGAGAGTCTCAGCGCAAGCAAGTCGATATGATTCGTTTTAACTACTTAGATAAAGAAGATATGTTCGACAATCACTCATACGCTAAAGGAGGTCGAGTCTTACACATGTTGCGTTATTATTTAGGTGATGAAGCCTTTTATAAAGGATTAAAAAAATACCTCAACAACAATGCGTTTAGCACAGTAGAAATACATCAGTTGCGTATCGCCATGGAAGAGGTGTGTGGAGAAGATTTAAATTGGTTTTTTAACCAATGGTTTTTAGCGTCGGGTCACCCCCTTCTAGTTATAGACTATGAATATGACGCGGACAACAAACAACAAATAGTTAAGCTAGAACAAATACAAGAGAAATCCACAACACCAATTCATAGACTATCATTTTATATAGACATATATGAAAACGGTGTGCCTAAACGTCATTTGGTAGAAATGAACTCTCCCCAACAAGATTATTATTTTGATGTTGAAGAAAAGCCCACCAATGTTATTGTAGATGCTGAACACGTTTTGTTAGCAGAAATTTTTGACGAAAAACCAGATGAATGGTGGTTAGAACAACTCAAAGCACCACTATATATGGATAGTAAGATAACGTTAGACAACATCAGTGAAAAAAGCACCACAGCAGCTATCCAAAACGCTTTAACTCATGACTTTTGGGGAATACGCTTACTAGCGCTTCAAAAAGCAAACGCTTTGGAGAATATTGAGGAGATATCAGAAGTAATAAAGCAACAAGCCACTCAAGAAAACAACCCAACTAAGGTTCGTTCTTCAGCCTTAATTCTTTTAGCTCAACAAGAAAACAATTCTGAGTTTACCCCTCTTTTTGAGTCGGCAATACAAGAAAAATCACTGCTTATGGCAGCATCAGGATTATACGGCTTGTCTCGAGTAGATTATCAACAAGCCTTATCTATAGCGCCAAGCTTAGAAAAAGAGCTGCCTTATGATGTTGCAAAGTTATATGTCGAACACGCAGGAGTTGATAAGAATACGTTTTTTACAGACAAGCTAAACACGAGTAACACTCTTGATTTATATTATGTTTCGGCTTACTATGTTTTGTATTTAAAAAACCAAGAATTGAGTCTAGTTTTAGATGGAACAGAAGCGTTAGAAGAAGCACTTAAAGATTCTAAATCTTGGATGGCTGAGGTAAGTAAGTATCGTTTTGCTGATTTGGAAGAAACGATTCAAAGTATGCTTAAAAATGAAAAAAATAAGGAGCTAAAGTTAAGAGCTAAAGAAACTCTTGCTCGTATAGAGTCTTTATTATAATAGGCTTGGGTTTTGATGTTGGCTTTCATAACCCCTGTCAATATCATGGTGTTGCTTGGCTTCGGCAGCGGCTACAGCTAGTTTATCGCAACGCTCGTTTTCTACATTATTATTATGTCCTTTAACCCAAAAAAATTTGACGTTGTGTTGTCGGTAAACAATCAAAAATCGTTTCCATAAGTCGACGTTTTTCTTTTTATCAAAATACTTTTTCTCCCAATTAAATACCCACTTTTTTTCGACAGCATCAACAACGTATTTAGAGTCAGAATAAACTACCACATCCATTGGTCTAGACTTTAGCATCTCTAACGCAATGATTACACTCAGCAGCTCCATTCTATTGTTTGTAGTTTTACGAAAACCTTTAGCTACTTCTTTACGGTGTCCCTCATCTGACAATAAAACAATTCCATATCCGCCAGGCCCAGGGTTTCCTTTAGCTGAACCGTCTGTATATATTCTAACACTCATAATGATTTACTAATAACCTGTTCAATTACCTTAGGAAAAAAACGGTGCTCAAGTTGCTGTATTTTTTGAGACAATAACTTAAAAGTATCTGTTTTTTCAACACTTACTTTAGCTTGAAAAATGATTGCGCCTTCATCATATTCCTCGTTAACAAAGTGAATACTTATTCCACTTTCAGACTCTTGAGCTTTAATTACAGCCCTATGTACATGTTTTCCATACATTCCTTTACCGCCAAATTTAGGCAAAAGAGAAGGGTGTAAGTTCACTATCTTGTTGGGATAAGCATGTATTATATCACTAGGAATTTTCACTAAAAACCCTGCTAGAACAATAAAATCAATGGACTCAGACCTCAAATAGTCTAAAACTTCGCCATTCTTTTTAAACGTTTCATTGTTAAAAACAATCGTTTTAACACCTTTGTTTTGTGCTTTTTCGACTGCTAAAGCGTCCGTTTTATTGCTAACAACAAGAGTAACATCAGCAACGCTATTTTTCTCGAAATACTCGATAATATTAATAGCGTTTGTACCCGCTCCAGAAACTAATATTGCAATTTTATTTCTATCCATTCTTGTCACCCAAAAATAGAACAACTATTTTAAAGAAAGCAGACAATTATTTAATAATACTAAGTCCGATGACTTGTTTTATATTCAAAAAGTGTATTTATTTGCATCTTAATAAAAAAACAACAATTCATGTCTGATACTGCAACAAAAGTAAAAGCAATTATAGTAGATAAATTAGGTGTTGACGAAGCTGAAGTCACTTCAGAAGCAAGCTTCACTAATGATTTAGGTGCTGATTCATTAGATACTGTTGAACTTATAATGGAGTTTGAAAAAGAATTCGACATTCAGATTCCAGACGATCAAGCAGAAGCAATTGCTACTGTTGGCGATGCCATATCGTTTATAGAAAAAGCTTAATTAACTCCAATCAGTTATGTCCAGGCGAGTCGTAGTTACCGGTTTAGGCGCGCTCACACCTGTAGGCAACAACATTTCCGACTTTTGGAAAAATTTGCTAGATGGTGTAAGTGGGGCAGGACCCATTACTCGTTTTGATTCTATACAATTTAAAACTCAGTTTGCGTGTGAGGTTAAAGACTTTGTGCCAACAGACTTTTTAGATAGAAAAGAAGCGCGTAAATTAGATATGTATGCCATATACGCTATGGTTGCAGTATCTGAGGCTATGGCTGATTCAAAGCTCGATTTAGAACAAATAGATTTAGACCGAGCAGGGGTCATTTGGGGTTCAGGAATTGGAGGATTAGATACATTTTTAAAAGAGTGCGGTGATTTTGCTACTGGCTCAGGCGTTCCTCGATTCAACCCTTTCTTTATTCCCAAAATGATTGCCGATATAGCGGCTGGACACATTTCCATTAAATACGGTTTTAGAGGGCCTAATTTTGCAACGGTTTCAGCTTGTGCATCATCAACTCACGCCTTAATTGACGCATTTAACTATATTAAATGGGGAAAAGCTGACATATTTATTTCTGGTGGTTCAGAGGCATCAATTAATGAAGCCGGAGTAGGAGGATTTAATGCTATGCACGCTCTATCGACTAGAAATGATTCTCCACAAACAGCATCTCGTCCTTTCGATAAAGACAGAGAAGGCTTCGTTCTTGGAGAAGGTGCAGGAGCTCTTATTTTAGAGGAATACAAACATGCTCTTGCTCGTGGTGCTAATATATATGCAGAAATTGTAGGTGGCGCTATGACAGCAGATGCCCATCACATAACAGCACCACACCCTGACGGTATAGGAGCAACTAATGTTATGCGATTAGCTATTGAAGACGCTAATATGACACCTGAAGATGTCGATTACGTTAATGTTCATGGAACATCAACCCCTCTTGGTGATATAGCAGAAATAAAAGCCATACAAAACGTTTTTGGAGATCACGCTAAAAATCTAAACATTAGTTCTACTAAATCAATGACTGGCCATCTCTTGGGAGCGGCTGGAGCGGTTGAAACAATAGCGGCAATTCTATCTGTTAAAAATAATATTGTGCCACCAACGATAAACCACTTTACAGACGACCCTGAAATAGATTCATCCTTGAATTACACCTTCAATAAAGCTCAAAAAAGAGAAGTAAGAACAGCCATTTCCAACACCTTTGGATTTGGAGGTCATAACGCCTGTGTTATGGTTAAAAAAGTTTAATGGATTTGTTTCGTTTTTTCAAACAAACATTTATTTCCAAAACCCCACAAGAAAAGCAGTTATTCAAGATTTTAGGTTTTTATCCCAAAGACATTAACCCTTACAAAGAAGCCCTTACCCACAAATCTGTAAGAGGTCGTATAGTACATAACGAAAGATTAGAGTTTTTGGGAGACGCTATTTTTGGTTCAGTCGTTGCCGATTTTGTTTTTCGAGAATTTCCTGATGAAAACGAGGGGTTTCTTACCCAAACTCGCTCCAAAATAGTTAGCCGAAAGACACTAAATACTATAGCACTTAAAATTAACCTTAACACCGTATTAAAACACCAAGTAAGTTCTAATCGGTCCATATTTGGTAATGCCCTAGAAGCTTTAATAGGTGCGGTTTATCTAGATAAAGGGTATCAATTTACTTCAAATTATATTGAAGAAAAACTCATACGTCCTTACTTGGATATCCATCAGCTGGTGAAAGAAGTTTCTAGTCATAAAGGCAAACTTTTAGAGTGGGGTCAGGCTCAAAAAAAACAAGTTGTATTCAAATTAGTGTCTTCATACGGAAAAGACCACGAAAAGTCTTATGAAGTTATGGTTATGATAGGTCAAAAGAAATATGCTGATGCTGTGGGAACCTCCATCAAAAGAGCAGAAGAATTAGCTGCAAAACGAGCTCTCAAAGAATTAATACAATCATAAAATTTATATCAAACAGAAAGACTATTTTAGCGTTTATAAATGGCAAAACAGTTATTGCGCATAGATTTAGACACCAGCTTTTCCCTTTTCGGCATAAGCTGTCATTTGAAAGACTTTCGATTTGCGTGGACTATTAACAAATCCTTAAGAGTCGATTTTAAAAAATCTAAACCTTATATTAAAGGCGATGATTTAGAGTTTTCACAATATGAGCATCAGTTAGATTTAGACACCATTTATCTATTTGCTAATAAAAGCCAAGATGGTTTTCTCATAACAAAAAAGAAGCAGGTAGACTATTGGATATTATTTCACAACACAGTAGATGAAAAAACGGTTAGCCATTATATAAGTACAATCCGTAAAACACAGTCTGTTCTTACTGTGTTTGAGGAAGATAATATACAGATTAAAGAACATTTTGTATTTTAATTATGAATAAAAATAACACCAAAATAGTAGCGACAATGGGCCCCGCTTGTACAAACAAAGAAGTTTTAACAAGCATGATTAAAGCGGGGGTAAATGTTTGTCGTTTAAATTTTTCGCATGCCGACCACAAAACACATTTAGAGACCATTAAATTAATTAAAGAGATTAACCAAGAGCTTTATGTTCATACAGCAATATTAGCTGATTTACAAGGACCAAAAATTAGGGTTGGAAAAATTGAAGAAGGCTCAGAATTGGTCAACGGATCTGAATTTATCTTAACATCAAACAAGTGTGTTGGAAACGCTAAAATAGCTTATATCAACTACGAAAACTTTCCTCAAGATGTTAAAGAAGGGGAAATGGTTTTAATTAACGATGGAAAACTACAAATACAAGTTGTAAAAACAAATAAAAAAGACAAGGTAATAACTAAGGTTATTCATGGTGGGTTATTAAGCTCAAATAAAGGAGTAAACCTACCTAATACAGCGATTTCTCAACCTTGTTTAACAGAAAAAGATTTAAAAGACTTAGAGTTTATACTCACACAGCCAATAGAATGGATAGGCTTGTCTTTTGTCCGTTCAGCTCAAGATATTTTGGAGCTTAAGAACCACATTTCTAAAGCTGACCACGACGCTAGAGTCGTGGCAAAAATTGAGAAGCCTGAAGCCTTGGACAACCTTGACAACATTATTGATGTAACAGACGCTCTTATGATTGCCAGGGGAGACTTGGGAGTAGAAATACCGATGCAGAAAGTCCCTGTTATACAAAAGAAAATTGCTAGGGCTTGCCTAGAAAAAGCAAAACCCGTTATTGTAGCCACTCAGATGTTGGAGAGTATGACAGAAAACGTAACGCCCACACGAGCAGAGGTTAACGATGTTGCCAACTCAGTAATGGATGGTGCAGACGCTGTTATGCTTAGTGGAGAAACATCTGTAGGAGCGTTTCCAGTACAAGCTGTTGAAACAATGAGCAAGATTATTACTAATGTAGAACAAGAATTTTCTACCATACGCTCTTACGAGCTGAAAGAGAAACACGGTGAGCGCTTTATATCAGACGCCATCTGTTATCATTCTTGCACACTAGCAGAGCAAGTGAGTGCAAAGGCTATAATAACTATGACACACTCGGGCTATAACGCCATCGAAATCTCAAGTCATAGACCCCCTTGTAAAATTTATGCCTTTACCAATAATCATGCTATTTTAAATACTTTAAGTTTGGTTTGGGGGGTAACAGGTTTTTATTATGATAACGAAGCAGGTACTGATGAAACTGTTGCTGATACTAAGCGAATATTGAGAGAAGAAGGTTTTTTAAAATCTAAAGACTTAGTGCTTAATGTTGCTAGTATGCCGATTAAGGAAAAAGGAATGACTAATATGATGAGGTTAAGCTACCTCAAATAAACTATTTTAAAAATGCCTATAAACGTAAAACTCCTTGCTGAAATATGTGAGGCTGCTGGTGCACCAGGACACGAGCAAAGAATTAGAGAAATTGTAATTAGAGAAGTTAGCCCCTTGGTTGATGAGTTACGCACTGATAATATGGGTAATGTAACCGCTATAAAAAAAGGTAAGCATGATAAAAAAGTAATGATTGGCGCTCATATGGATGAGATTGGTTTTATCGTAACCCATATTGACGACAATGGTTTTTTGCGTTTCCACACTCTAGGTGGTTTTGACCCCAAAACACTAACAGCTCAACGTGTGATTGTTCATGGTAAAAAAGACCTAGTTGGGGTAATGGGAAGTAAGCCCATACACGTAATGACTCCAGAAGAACGTAATAAATCTCCCAAGACAACAGACTTCTTTATTGATACGGGAATGCCTAAGTCAGAAGTAGAGAAGTACATCGAAGTTGGTAACCCCATTACAAGAGAAAGAAAGCTCATAGAAATGGGCAATTGTGTTAATTGTAAGTCCATTGACAATAGAGTTTCTGTTTTTATCTTAATAGAAATGTTAAGAGAATTAAAAGATGCTCCATACGATGTTTATGGTGTATTTACCGTTCAAGAAGAAGTAGGTATTCGCGGCGCTAATGTGGCAACACAAGAAGTACAGCCTGATTTTGGCTTTGGTCTTGACACCACTATTGCTTATGATGTGCCCGGTGCTGCACCACACGAAAAAATAACGGAACTTGGAAAAGGCGCAGCCATCAAAGTAATGGACTCTTCAACAATATGTGATTATCGCATGGTCAGCTACATGAAAGAAGTGGCCAATAAGCATAAGATAATCCATCAGTTAGAGATTTTAACAGGAGGAGGAACAGATACAGCCGGGATTCAGCGTTTTACTCCGGGGGGCTCAATAGCTGGTGCAGTATCAATCCCAACTAGACACATCCATCAAGTGATTGAAATGGCTGATAAAACAGATATTCGTAACGCCATAGACTTATTGCATTATTCTGTAAAAGACTTGGACAAATACGATTGGAGTTTCAAATAAAAAAAAGCCCTTATTTAGAGGGCTTTTTTTATTTAAAACTTCAACTCTATTGACAATTTGAATTCATCGTAGATTGCTTTATCAGCTAGCTCTTCGAAAAAATTTCCAGACTTGTAGATTATTCCAAACTCTGTTCTATCAATAACAAGTTTTGCTTTAGCTGTTTTTTCTTTTATTTCAGCATCAAACATTATTTCTTGAGTCATGCCTTTAATGGTAATATTTGCATTAACTTGATATTGATCCAAGCCCCTTTTCTTAACATCTAAAATTGTTAAGCTGGCAGTAGGAAATTCATCAACACTAAAGAAATCATCTGACTTGAGGTGACTTTCAATACCAGCCTTTCCTTTACCACTTAAATCAGTACAAACAATAGTTGTCATATCAATAACAAACTCTCCACCTACTAAGTCGTTATTATCAAGAGTTAAGTACCCAGACTTAAGCTCAATAGTTCCTTCATGAGAGCCGGTAACTTTACTCCCCACCCAAGTCAAAGCACTATCTTTAATTTTAACATCTTCTTTTTCAATAGTAAAGCTTTGTAAAATAAAAAAACATCCTATTGTAAGAATTAATAAAACAGGTTGTTTTAAATATTTGGTGGTAGAAAAATTAAAAATCATTGTAATAAAAAATTAAAGGTTAAAAATTAAAAAAGTTAAATACAAAGATACAACTTATACTATTTACGAACAAAGTCAGAAAATATTATAATACCTAAAGTTTAGAACGTAATCATTTTCCGTTAAATACTATTAAAATAATTTTTCAGTTAATATACTTTGATATATTGTTCAATTAAATAAAATTTGCATTTATAAATCGGGCAAAAACACACAACCTATTTAAACAGACGATGCTACAATCCCAATCCATAAATTTTTCATACGATGGAATACATCAGTTTTGTTTTCCAGACATTCAACTTTCAGAGGGAGAGGAGTTGTTAATTTTAGGTGAATCGGGGGTTGGCAAAACCACCTTCATTCAAATTTTAGCAGGCTTATTAAAGCCGTCTTCAGGACTATTAGAATTTAATGGAGTCCAATTTCACAACTTACCTTCAAAAGAGTTAGATCAGTTTAGAGGTAAACATATCGGTATGGTTTTTCAAAGCCCTTACTTTGTGAAAAACATTAGTATTTTAGATAATCTTCTCCTTTCTCTTTATTTATCAAAAAACAAAGAAGACAAGAAAAGAGCTATTGAGCTCTTGGAACAAGTAGGTTTAGGGCATAAAATTAATAGTAAGCCGAATGATTTAAGCCAGGGAGAGCAACAAAGAGCGGCTATTGCTTTGGCGGTAGTTAAAAACCCAAGTGTGATTTTAGCAGACGAGCCTACATCGAGCTTAGATGATGTAAATTGTAAAAAAATAACAAGCTTACTCAAAGAACAAGCGGCATCAACAAACGCCCATTTAATAATCATCACGCACGACCAAAGATTAAAAAGCCAATTTGATAAATCCATTACGCTATGAACATCAGTAGATTAAGTTGGCAAAACCTAATTAGCAACCCATTAAACACCACGCTTAGCTTGTTGTTAATGACGTTTGGCGTTGGGATTATTTCCCTTTTGTTTTTGTTAAACAATCAAATTGAGCAACAACTACAAGCCAACCTTAGAGGTGTTGACATGGTTGTCGGTTCAAAGGGCAGTCCTTTACAGCTCATACTTTCTTCAATTTATCACATCGACAATCCAACAGGCAACATTCCATATAGCGAGGCTATTAAAATTGACAACAATTCATTAGTTGATTTAACGGTGCCGCTTTCCTATGGCGATTCCTACAATGGATTTCGAATCGTTGGAACGACACACCAATATCCCGAATTGTATGAAATGAGTTTGAAAAAAGGTCGTTTATGGAGTCGAAGCTTAGAGGTTGTTCTTGGTAGCACGGTAGCTCAAATTCACCGATTAAAAATAGGGGACACTTTTTATGGCACACACGGATTGATTGAAGGAGGGCATGTTCATGATGAATACCCCTATGAGGTTGTGGGAATTTTTAACCCCTCATACACTATTCTTGATCAGCTTATATTGACTAATACTCAAAGCGTTTGGCAAGTTCATAATCATGAAGTTGTAGAACAAGGTCATGAGCACCAAGAGTGTGACCACGAGCATCATATAGAAGAATCAACAGTATCAGGATTAGAGCTAAACGCCATTGTTCCAGAAGACGCTATGATAACCTCCTTGTTAGTTAAATTTAAAAGCCCTATTGGACTAATACAGTTGCCTCGAAAAATTAATGAGACGACTAATTTACAAGCAGCCGTACCCGCCCTTGAAATAAGTCGATTAACTAATTTGCTTGGTTTTGGTGTTCAAACGATTAACATCATAGCTTTTATAATAATAATAGTTTCAGGTCTAAGTATATTCATTAGCTTATATAATTCTTTGAAAAAAAGGCGTTACGAACTTGCTTTGATGCGGGTGCATGGAGCTTCAAAATGGCAGTTGGTTCAATTGGTTCTTCAAGAAGGAATAATTTTATCTGTAATCGGAACCGTTCTTGGATTATTAATCAGCCGCATAACGTTACTTACAATAACCTTATTTGCTGAACATAAATACACCTTTAGCTCCTTTCAGTTTAATTTGCTTAACGAAGAACTTTGGCTACCTCCCATTGCTTTACTTACAGGCATAGTTGCTTCTATAATACCAACGGTTTTATCATACAACATTAATATTCCCAAAACCCTTTCCAATGAATAGGCTAATTATTATTCTTTTTATTTTTCTTGCCAAACTTAGTTTTGCACAAAAAGAAATTGACTGGAGCGTCTTAGCTGATGTAGAGTTTACCGATTTGTATATAGAAGAAGTTGATGAATATTTTTTATACCCACATTTTGGCCCAAGTGTAAGAGAGTTAGCGGGTAAGGAAGTGATGATAAGAGGCTTTGTTCTAGCGATAGACCCTACTCAAAACTACTACATCCTATCGAAAGGTCCGTTTTCCTCTTGTTTTTTCTGTGGTGTTGGAGGACCTGAAACCATTGTAGAGCTCGAGATGAAATCCTCAAAAGAGGTATTTATAATGGACGAAGTAGCTACTATAAAAGGCACACTAAAACTTAATACTGATGATATTTATCAGTGCAATTATATTTTACAAGACGCCGTGGTTTATCTTAGGGAGTGACTCTACTTATATTCGTGTTGAAGGAGCCAATCACAGACAAGAAGGAGTTCCACAAACTATGGGTTATGAAGCTTACCTAAGCGCTATAGAGATCTTTATCACCCAATAAAAAGTTAAAAACATAACCCTATTTTTACACCGCCTGACACCCTCAAACCGTTTGGGGGAGGAAACAACACGGTAGACTCTATGAATGGCCCTGGATAGTCGTCATCTGCTATTGTACAGCCTAAAAAGCCATCTAATGCAATTCTCTTTATTAATAACTGATAGCCAAGATATAAAGACGTTCCTAATGAAGACCAATCATCATTTTCAATAAAACCTGAGGGTGTAGTGGGCTGATATTCGGCAACTCCAAAAACTCCTGACAAGGAGGTGTAAAGTCCTTCTAATTCTTTATTGTTAAAATAATACCTTATTTGAGGCTCGACAACTATACCTTTTTTTGTAACATCTAGTGGAGGGTACCAAGGGTGGGAGGACTCCAATGTTTTATTTTGGTTTAAAATATCTAAATCTAAAGCTATAGACATAGAATGACCAATATTTTTTTCATAACCTATGGAATATCGACCAACAATTAAATCAGTCCCATTTAGTTTAAGGATGTTTTTGCTTTGAGCATAAATATTACATTCAATTATAAGGCAAAATAAAATAAAGGGCAGCTTCATACTTTATAAAATAGAACAGTTCTTGTTAAATAAAGTTAGATAACGGCGATTTTTATAATCTATTGCACTAATAATTTGTGACTGTGATAACCCTGATTGGTCTTTATAGTTAGATTGTATATTCCCTTAGAATAATTTGATAATTCAACGGATTGAAAAACAAACCTCTTTTTATATTTATGATGATGGAACTGTGGAGAAGAAAATAATTCTTGAATAAATAAAAACCCACTCAAATGAGCGGGTTTCTTTTTGGTGGAGAAGATGGTGTTCGAACCCACAACCTCTTGACTGCCAGGTAAACGCTCTAGCCAACTGAGCTACATCCCCAATAGGCTTACAAACGTAGGGATTTTCAACTCTTTTAAGACTAATTTTTATAGATTGCTATTCTGCTTATCATTAAGTATTTTTGCAACATTAAAATTTGACTAATGACTAGTAAAAAAATAGAATCTAGCAAAGCTCCTGAACCAGTAGGACTATATCCACACGCTCGACAACATGGTAATTTGTTGTTTTTGTCAGGTGTGGGCCCAAGGGAAAGGGGAACAAAAAAAATACCCGGAGTAGAGCTTGACGAAACAGGCAACATTACATCTTACGATATAGAGGTGCAATGCCGGTCGGTCTTCAATAACGTTCGCACCATAGTAGAGGAATCAGGTTCTTCGTGGGACAATATTATTGACGTTACTGTTTTTTTAACCAACATGAAAGACGATTTTAAAATATATAATAAAGTTTATGCAGAGTTTTTTGCTGACAATCAGCCTTGTAGAACAACACTAGAAATAAACTGTTTGCCCACCCCAATTGCCATTGAATTGAAAGTAATAGCGACTATTGACTAATGAAAAAATATCCAGAATATAAACAGCTTGATTTATCGGCAATAAACAAAGAAGTACTTGCTCAGTGGCAGTCAAACTCAATCTTTGAGAAAAGTCTATCTTCAAGAGAGGAAAAGCCGTCATACACCTTTTATGAAGGACCTCCTTCAGCTAATGGTATGCCGGGTATTCATCACGTTATGGGACGAGCCATTAAAGATATTTTCTGTCGTTTTAAAACCCTACAAGGATATAAGGTTAATCGTAAAGCAGGATGGGATACTCATGGTTTGCCGGTAGAACTTGGCGTTGAAAAAGAGCTGGGCATTACTAAAGAAGATATCGGAATGACAATCTCTATTGAAGACTACAATAAAAAGTGTCGTGAAAATGTCATGAAATTCAAAAATGTTTGGGAAGATTTAACGGATAAGATGGGTTATTGGGTGGACATGAACGACCCATATGTTACATATGACAATAAATACATTGAAAGTGTTTGGTGGTTGTTGAGTCAGATGGACAAAAAAGGCATGTTATATAAAGGGCATACCATTCAGCCATTCTCCCCAAAAGCAGGTACAGGGCTAAGCTCTCATGAGCTTAATCAGCCTGGTTGTTACAAAGACGTTAAAGACCTTTCTGCCATAGCTCAATTTAAAGTTTTAAAAGAGGATAAATCAGACTTCTTGTTTTATAATTCTGCAGATGAGGTTTTCTTTTTAGCATGGACCACAACCCCTTGGACTTTGCCATCTAATACAGCTTTAGCAGTAGGTAAAAAAATAGATTACGTAGTCGTTAACACCTTTAATCCCTACACCTTTAAGGCAATTACGGTTGTTTTAGCAAAAGCTCTTTTCTCCAAGTATTTTCCAGAAAAAAACAAAGACTTTAAAATCTTAGAATATACTGGGGGAGACAAGTCTATTCCTTTTGAAATTATCCAAGAGGTTAAGGGCTCTGAATTAGAGGGTCTATGTTATGAGCAACTATTGCCTTATGCTCAGCCAGAGGACGGAGAGGCCTTTAAGGTATTGATAGGCGATTTTGTAACGACTGAAGATGGTACAGGAATTGTTCACTTAGCGCCTAGTTTTGGTGCAGATGATAATTTGGTAGCTAAGCAAAACGGTATAGGCTCATTAACACTAGTAGATACTCAAGGTCGATTTGTAGATGACGTAACAGACTTTGCAGGCATGTATGTAAAAAATGAATTTTACAACCAAGGTCAAGCACCAGATAAATCGGCTGATATTCAAATTGTCATCAAGTTAAAAGAAGAAAACAGATGCTTTAAGGCTGAAAAATACGAACACTCTTATCCACATTGTTGGCGTACAGACAAGCCCATATTATACTACCCTTTAGAAAGTTGGTTTGTAAAGACTACTGCGGCCAAGGAGCGTATGGTAGAGCTTAATAAAAGCATCAATTGGAAGCCCAAGTCTACAGGAGAAGGACGTTTTGGTAATTGGCTTGAAAACTTAGTTGATTGGAATTTATCTCGTTCTCGATTTTGGGGAATTCCTTTACCAATTTGGGTGACCGAATATGGGGAAGAACAAATCTGTATCGGATCAATGGAGCAATTAAAATCAGAAATAGAAAAATCAATGCAAGCGGGTCTAATGCCGACAAACCCATTAGCTGATTTTGTAGTGGGCGATATGTCTGCCGAAAATTATGCCACCTTTGATTTGCACAGACCTTTTGTAGATGATATTATTTTAGTTTCTACCAGTGGCAAAGCTATGCGTAGAGAGTCTGACCTTATCGACGTTTGGTTTGATTCAGGCTCAATGCCTTATGCTCAATTGCATTATCCCTTTGAGAATAAGGAAATATTTGAACAATCCTATCCGGCTGATTTTATTGCAGAAGGGGTTGACCAAACTAGAGGCTGGTTTTTTACCCTACATGCCATAGCAAGTATTTTATTTGATAGTGTAGCTTTTAAAAATGTCGTTTCTAATGGCTTGGTTTTAGATAAAAATGGCAATAAAATGTCCAAACGCTTAGGTAATGCAGCCGATCCATTCGAGACTTTAGAAGAATATGGGGCAGATGCTACGCGTTGGTATATGATAAGTAATGCTCAACCTTGGGACAACCTCAAGTTTGATTTAGATGGCTTAGCTGAGGTTAAGCGTAAGTTTTTTGGCACACTTTATAATACCTATACCTTCTTTGCTTTATACGCCAATATTGATGGCTTTAGCTATTCAGAAGAAGACATACCTTTAGAGAAAAGATTAGAAATTGACCGATGGATACTTTCAGAGCTCAATACACTTATTCAAGAGGTAGGAAATTCTTTGGACGACTTTGAGCCAACCAAGGCAGCACGCACTATTCAGCTGTTTGTTAATGATAATTTAAGCAATTGGTATGTTAGACTGTGTAGGAGACGTTTTTGGAAAGGAGACTATGGCACGGATAAAATATCAGCTTATCAGACACTATATACTTGCCTAGAAACGGTAGCTATATTAGCCTCTCCTATTGCACCATTTTTTATGGATAAATTGTTTTGCGACCTTAACCAAGCGACACAAAAAACCAAACTAGAATCCGTTCACTTAGCTCAATGGCCAAAGTCAAAGTCCGAAGTTATTGATACGATTTTAGAAGAACAGATGCGATTGGCACAAGACCTAACCTCAATGGTGTTTTCTTTAAGAAAGAAAGAAAATTTAAGAGTAAGACAGCCTTTGCAAAAAATGATGGTGCCTGTTCTTAATGATAAAGTTAAGAGTCAAATAGAGGCTGTAAAAGACCTAATATTATCAGAAGTTAATGTTAAAGAACTTGAATTTATGACTTCTGACTCAGGCATTTTAGTCAAGAAAGTAAAACCCAATTTCAAAACCCTAGGTCCTAAGTTCGGTCAACAGATGAAGGCTATTTCTCAAGCCATTTCTCAATTTACTTCTGAAGATATTAGCACTATTGAACAAGAAGAAAGTTACCTTTTAAATATAGAGGGTTCAGAAATTCAAATAGACCTAAGCGATGTCGTCATTACTACTGAAGATATTCCGGGTTGGGTAGTTACGTCTATGAATGGTAATACTGTTGCCTTAGATATTAGCCTTAGCGACAATCTAATAAGCGAAGGTTTAGCAAGGGAAGTAATAAACCGAGTTCAAAACCTTAGAAAGGATTTAGGTTTTGAGGTCACAGACCGAATAGAAATTAACTTAAGTGCTGAAGACAAATTAGCCAATGCAATTAACAATAATTTAAATTATATTTGTTCTGAAACTTTAGCTGATGAGATACATATTATACCCTATAATTCCTTAGAAAAAGTTGAAGAGATGGAGTTGATAGAAGGAGTATTTACAAGAATAGAATTATTAAAAAGATAAAGATATGTCAAGCGAAAAAACCAGATATAGCGATTCAGAATTAGAAGAATTTCGTCAAATCATACAAGATAAAATTGATAAAGCAGAAAACGATTTAGAGCTTATCAAGAGTGCTTATACAAACGATTCTAACAATGGAACTGACGATACTTCACCGACTTTCAAAGGCTTTGAAGAAGGCTCAGAAACGCTATCTAAAGAAGAGAACGCTCAATTAGCTTTAAGGCAAGAAAAGTTTATCCACAACCTATACAATGCTCTAAAACGTATTGATAATAAAACCTATGGAGTTTGTAGAGTTACAGGTAAGCTAATACAAAAAGAACGCCTTAAACTGGTTCCACATGCAACACTTAGTATTGAGGCTAAGCGGGCACAATAAGACTCCATGTTAAAAAAGTCATCTTTACTTATTGCTTTTGTATTAATCCTAGACCAGCTATTAAAGGTTTGGATAAAGACAAATATGATGATTGGTCAAGAAATATATTTTTTTGATTGGTTCATCATACATTTTACCGAAAACAAGGGAATGGCATTTGGCATGGAGTTCGGGGGAAATCTTGGGAAATATATACTAAGTATTTTTAGAATAATAGCTATTGTTGCTATTAGTATTTATTGGGTTAAATTAGCAAATACTCAAGTTAAAAAAGGCATTATTTATAGTATATCCCTTATTCTTGCTGGTGCTATTGGCAATATGATTGATAGTGCTTTTTATGGTATGATTTTTTCTGAAAGTTATGGGCAAATAGCGACTTTTTTTGAGGGGGGATATTCTAGTTTCCTTCAAGGAAAGGTTGTCGATATGTTTTACTTCCCATTGATTAATGGATATTTTCCCAACTGGCTTCCTTTTGTTGGGGGAAATCATTTTATCTTCTTTAGGCCAATCTTTAATATTGCTGATGCCGCTATAAGTACGGGAGTTATCAATATTTTGATTTTTCACCGTTCCTTCTTCAAATAATCATTGGTGTTTATCTATTAATTCTTTGTAAACTTTTTGAGCATTGGTGTTTCTGTAACTTTTTTTAGTCCAATATATTCTTCTAACAAATCCAAAAAGCTTGAACAATAACAGGTTGTACGAACTCACCCTTTTCCCTTTCCAGATTTCTGGGAAAGCTATGCCGTGCTTTAACATGTAAGGCCCAAAAATGGAAAAGCTTAATTCGCTGTTTTTTTCGTTATAAAAACTTTCAAAAGTTTTCTTATCTTTTGTTTTGTTTACAATAGGCAATTTCCGTTTTGGAGAAATATCACAATGTTTTAGCGCTTTTTCAAAGTCTTCTTGTAAGTTTTCGAAGCGAATAATAAAACTACAATACGGAGCGGTAATACTTAGCCAATTATCAAAAGGAAATTCGTAATAAAGACTTAAAAAATCTCCGTAGCTACTATTATTGTCTCTCAAATATTTAGACAATTTGTAGTCCCTCATTTTAAGGTGACCACCATTTTTTCTTAATAATTTCTCATTACTAAAATTACCACTACTATTGTTTATCATCTTGGTATAATAGCTCACAGAAATATCTAATGGATTGCGAGCACAGGCTATTACCTTGTATTTTTTTTCTTCCTCTGTTGCTATCTTCAAAAAGTCTTGATAGATCGAATGTTTAGCAAGTATGGGCTTCCCATCGTATTGTTCGCACAACTCCATCGATATAGCTGTCGAGGCGGCCAACGGTAGACCTACAAAAACGTATTTATATTTATGACTAATAATCATATTAAATCATTCTTGTAAAGGTGTTCTGCAATTTGCACAGCATTAGTGGCAGCACCCTTTCTGAGGTTATCAGAAACTACCCACATATTTAAGGCCTTTTCTTGAGAGAAATCACGTCGTATTCGCCCTACAAACACCTCGTCTTTACCTTCGGCATAAATAGGCATAGGGTAGGTATTAACACCTGGATTGTCTTGAACACTAACGCCCGGAAAATCGTGTAATAGTTGACGTACATTAGATAAATCAAAATCAGTATCAAACTCTACATTAACACTCTCAGAATGCCCCCCTTTGACAGGCACTCTTACAGCTGTTGCACTAACCTCTATACTGTCATCTCCCATTATCTTTTTAGTCTCTCTAACTAGCTTCATTTCTTCTTTAGTATAACCATTATCTTCAAAGACATCGCAGTGAGGCAGAGCGTTTTCGTGAATAGGGTAAGGGTATGCCATTTCTCCCTTAACTTCATTAATTTCATTTTCCAATTGTCTGACGGCTTTTACACCAGTCCCTGTAATAGATTGATAGGTAGAGATTACCACACGTTTTATTGTATAAACATCGTGCAAAGGCTTTAATGCCATCAATAGCTGAATGGTGGAACAGTTAGGATTAGCAATAATTTTATCTTCTTTGGTTAAGGTATTGCCATTAATTTCTGGAATAATAAGCGCTTTAGTTAGTCGCCAAGCCGAAGAGTTATCAATCACTTTAGCGCCTATTTCTACAAAACGAGGAGCCCATTCTAAAGCTACATTTCCGCCAGCAGAGAATATAGCAAGGTCGGGCCTTTCACTTACAGCATCTTCTATAGAAATAATAGTTAAATTTTTATTTTTAAAGCTTAGGGTTTCACCAACTGATTTATAGGAAGCAACAACAAACAATTCACTTATAGGAAAAGAACGTTCTTCTAAAATCTGGAGCATAACCTTACCCACCATACCTGTTGCGCCTACAACTACTACTTTCATTTTATTGAATAATTTAAGCCAAAAATAAGGACTATATTTGAATTGCCTAGAACTAAACATGCTTATTTCGTTACATGAAAAAATTATTATTTCTAATATTTTACCCCTTTTGTCTGTTGGCTCAATTTAATGACGATTTTTCAACACTAGAAAACTGGACGGGTGACACCGACAAGTTTGAAATAGATAGTATATAACAATTGCACCTTTCGGTAGAAGCAATAACAGATAATGCTTTATAAATCCGTATTTTTGGAGCTTGATGGAAGTTTCAGAAGACATAAAATCCGTACTACAGAACCTTAGTACTGAGCCAGGAGTATATCACTTTTATGACGCTAAAGAAGCTCTTTTATATGTCGGTAAGGCTAAAAACCTTAAACGCAGGGTGTCGTCTTATTTCAATCGTAAACACGACAGTTTCAAAACAGCTTATATGGTACGCAAAATACATCTTATCGAAACCCTAGTTGTCGACACCGAAATGGACGCCTTGTTGCTTGAAAATAACCTCATTAAAAAATACCAACCTCGCTACAACATCTTACTCAAAGACGACAAAACCTACCCTTGGATTTGTATCAAAAAAGAACCTTTTCCTCGAGTATTCTATACTAGACAACTCATCAAAGACGGTTCTGAATATTTTGGACCCTACACCAATCCAAAAATCATTAGTGCTATGCTGAATTTTATTCGGCAGATTTATCCTCTAAGAACATGCAAATATCATTTGTCTGAACAAAATATTCAAGCGGGTAAATTCAAAGAATGTTTGGAATTCCATATTGGAAATTGCTTAGCCCCTTGTATTGGCAAACAAGACCACCAACATTACGAGCAAGACGTTGAACAAATACGCCAAATATTAAAAGGAAACATACGCTCAGTGGTTCAACATTTCAAAGCAGAAATGTTCAAGCTATCAGAAAAGATGGAGTACGAAAAAGCTCAGATTGTAAAGGAGAAGATAGAACAGTTAGAACATTATCAGTCTAAATCTTCCATCGTTAGCCCAACCATTAATGACGTTGATGTTTTTAGTATTGTTTCTGACCAAGACTATGCTTATGTCAACTTTTTTAAAGTCTCTAGTGGTGCTATCATACAAGCCCACGCTATGGAGATAAAAAAGAAATTAGACGAAACAGACGAAGAACTTCTCTCTATGGCTATTATAGAAATTCGCCAACGTTTTCACAGTACATCTATGGAGGCATTTTTAAATATCCCTATAGAGTCTAAGTGGCAAAACTTAAAAATTTCAGTTCCAAAAATCGGCGACAAATACAAATTAGTCAATCTCTGTTTTAAGAATGCTAAAAACATACAAAAAGACCGTATTCGTAAAAATGAAGAATTGCGTCATCGATTAGACAACAAAAGGGTGTTGGAGCAATTACAACACGACTTGCGACTCAGTTCAAAACCTCGTCATATTGAATGTTTTGATAACTCTAATATACAGGGCACCAACCCAGTGGCAGCTTGTGTGGTCTTCAAAAACGCAAAACCCAGCAAGAAAGACTACCGTTTGTTTAATGTCAAAACCGTATCAGGCCCTGATGATTTTGCATCTATGGAAGAGGTGGTATATAGACGATATAAACGCTTGATGAATGAAGGTCAAGACTTGCCTCAGCTCATCGTTATTGACGGCGGTAAAGGACAGCTTAGCTCTGCTTTGAAAAGTTTAGAAAAACTAAACCTCCAACACACTATAGCTATCATAGGTATTGCTAAACGATTAGAAGAAATATATTTTCCTAATGATAGTATTCCCTTATATTTAGACAAACGCTCCGAAAGCTTGAAAGTCATTCAACGACTGCGGAATGAAGCCCATCGTTTTGGTATTAACCATCACAGAAACAGAAGAAGTAAAAACAGTCTAGGAACCTCATTAGATAATATCGTTGGAATAGGTCCTAAAACAGTCGACACCTTAATCAGTCATTTTGGTTCTGTAAAACGTGTTTTAGAAGCTCAAGAAGATGAACTCACTAAGCTTGTAGGTAAGCGTAAAGCACAGCTTATTTTGGAGAGGAAAAATCCTAACCCTAAAAAGTATAATTTTTGAAAGTAGTACGATTAATACTATTTCTATCACTAGCTATCGTCTTTTTTTCTAATTGTTCAGAAAATTGCGAAGAAGACATTACTTTATGTAGTCATACACCACCAACAGATGAGTTATGTGCGGCCTATTTTGAAAGATGGTTTTATAATAGCGAAGAAAATTCTTGCGAACAAATTGGGTATAGTGGCTGCAATGAATGGGGCTTTGAATCTCTTGAAGCTTGTCAAGACTGCGACTAATTCAACCTGTCGGATAACAAGCGCATTTCTATTACAGGAGAAATCTTTTCATATAAAATGTGATATACTGCGATTGTAATAGGCATCTCAATATTGTATTGCTCGTTAATTTCTTTAATACATTTAACAGCATAATAGCCTTCAGCGACCATATTCATTTCTAGCTGTGCCGACTTTACAGAATAGCCTTTGCCTATCATATTTCCAAAGGTTCGGTTTCTACTGAACTGAGAATATACAGTAACCAATAAGTCACCCAAATAGGCGGACTCTTTGATATCCCTTTTTATGGGGTGTACAGTATCTACAAAGCGTTTGATTTCTCGTATGGCATTAGAGGCTAAAACGGCTTGAAAATTATCACCATAACCTAGACCACGGCAAACCCCTGAAGCTATGGCTACTACATTTTTTAGTACAGCAGCGATTTCAGTACCAAAGATATCTTCAGAAACATTGGTTTTAATGTATCGGCAAGTAATTTGCTCAGCAAACCATTCTGCTTTTCTAACATCTTCACATGCAACTGTTAAGTATGAAAGGCGTTCTAAGGCGACTTCTTCAGCATGGCACGGGCCTGTTATAACACCTATATTTTCATAAGGGATATGATAGTTTTCGTGCAGATAATCGCCAATTATAGTATTATTCTCAGGCACAATTCCCTTTATGGCAGACACCACAAATTTATCTTTTATTGATGCACTCAAAGACTCTAGTGTTCTTGCCAAAAAAGCCGATGGCACGGCTAAGACAATACAATCAGCGGCATCAACAATAGCATTAATATCAGAATCGATAGTGAGTTTGTCAGGGAACAACTCGGCAGCACTAATGTAATTAGGGTTGTTGCCATAGCGTTTGATGTGGGCAATATTATCCTCGTTACGCATCCACCAACTCACAGATTGTTGATTTTCTGAGAGCATTTTAACGATAGCTGTTGCCCAACTACCACCACCAATTACCGCTATATTTTTGAACAAAGACATTTATTCTTCGGTATTGTTTTCAGGTTTCATCTGTGGGAAGAATAGCACATCTTGAATCGAGTTGCTATTAGTCATTATCATTGACAGTCTATCAATACCAATACCTAGTCCAGCTGTAGGAGGCATACCATATTCTATAGAGCGTAAAAAATCTTCATCTAAGACCATAGCTTCTTCATCACCCCTCTTAGCTAACTTTAGCTGCTCTTCAAAACGCTCTCTTTGGTCAATAGGGTCGTTCAGTTCTGAAAAGGCGTTACATATTTCTTTACCATTACAAATGGCCTCAAATCGTTCTACTAAACCTTCTTTATTTCTGTGTTTTTTGGCTAATGGAGACATTTCAATAGGGTAGTCTGTTATGAATGTAGGCTGTATCAATTGCCCTTCACATTTTTCCCCAAAAATCTCGTCAATTAATTTACCTCTAGCCATAGATGAGTCCACGCTAACTCCTAAATCTTTAGCTATTTTTGCCATCGTTGCCTCGTCCATTTCAGCAATATCAATACCTGTGAAGTGTTCAATAGCTTCATACATAGTGTATCGCTTCCATGGTCTTTGGAAGTTGATGAGGTTTTCGCCAACTTGTACTTCAGTAGTGCCGTGTAGGTCTAAAGCAATTTTTTCTACCATTTCTTCCACTAAATCCATCATCCAGTTGTAGTCTTTATAAGCCACATACAGTTCAACTTGAGTAAACTCTGGATTATGAAATCTACTCATACCCTCATTTCTAAAGTCCTTAGAAAATTCATAAACACCATCAAAACCACCAACAATCAGTCTCTTGAGATACAACTCGTTAGCAATACGCAAATAAAGAGGCATGTCTAACGTGTTGTGATGTGTTTTGAAAGGACGCGCTGCTGCACCCCCATAAATAGGTTGTAAAATAGGCGTTTCTACCTCTAGGTATCCTTTATCATTTAGATAAGAACGCATAGAGTTAGTTAGTTGTGTTCTTTTAACAAAAGCCTCTTTGACATGCGGATTGACAACCAAATCTATATAACGCTGACGGTATCTTTTCTCAGGGTCAGTAAAGGCATCGTATATTTTACCATCAGTATCGGTTTTTGGTAATGGTAGCGGTCTTAGTGTTTTGCTTAAAACTACGAAACTTTCTACATGTATAGTAATTTCACCAACCTTAGTAGTAAACACATAGCCCTTAACCCCTATAAAGTCCCCAATATCAAGGAGTTTTTTAAAGACGGTGTTGTACATAGTTTTATCCTCATCAGGACAAATTTCATCTCGATTAAAATAGAGTTGTATTCTACCCGTACCATCCTGTAACTCAGCAAAAGAAGCTTTTCCCATTACTCTACGACTCATCAATCGACCAGCAATTTGGATATTCTTATAGCTAAGTTTATCATAATTGTAGTTTTTCTTTATTTCAGTAGACGAAACATTGACATCAAATAACTCTGAAGGGTAAGGGTTTATACCTAATTCTAACAACTTTTGTAAGGACTCTCTCCTCACAACTTCTTGTTCTGACAACTCTCTGTGCATGTAATTAATTTTCGGCAAAGATATTAAATAATTAACGCTCTAATTTTGTAGTTTTACAACCAATAAAAATAACCTTATACAAAACACACCTTTATTATGAAAATGAACGATTACATCAGCGACTTTACTAAGCACCTAACAGAAGCTTTAGAAATAGGTCAGACTACTTTACTTAGCGAACCTCACGCTGATATACATAACGTTCTTATTTGTGGCTTAGGAGGTTCTGGAATTGGAGGAACAATAGTCAACGATTTAGTATCTGAACATATCAATGTGCCCATATCAGCAACAAAAGACTACAGCATACCTAATTTTGTAGATGAAAATACACTAGTAATAGCCTCTTCATACTCAGGAAATACAGAAGAAACTCTGTATGCTTTGGAAGCTTGTCAAAAGAGAAGAGCGCAGATAGCTTGTGTAACTTCTGGTGGGGCATTAGAAAAGTTAGCCAAAGAAAAAGGGTTTAACTGCATAACAATACCTGGCGGTCAGCCACCAAGAGCTATGTTTGGATATTCTTTTACTCAGTTGTTCTTCTTGCTCAATCATTATGGTTTGATAGACAATTCTTTTATGTCGGAATTTAAAAAAGGGATAGCCCTATTAGATAGCCAAGAGGAGGCCATTAAATCAGAAGCCAAAAAATTAGCTGCTAAATTATATGGAACAACACCTGTAATTTATACGGCGGCAGGCTTTGAAGGTGTCGGTGTCCGTTTCCGTCAACAAATTAATGAAAACAGTAAAATGTTATGTTGGCACCACGTTATCCCTGAAATGAATCACAACGAATTATTAGGGTGGAGAATAAATACGGATAATTTAGGGGTAGTATACTTTAGAAACAAATGTGATTACGATAGAAATCAGGTGAGAATAGACATAAATAAAGAAGTCATTTCTAAATTCACAGTTAATATTTCTGAGGTTTGGAGCAAAGGTGATTCTCGTATCGAAAATAGTCTTTATCATATTCACTTAGGCGATTGGGTATCGTGGTACTTATCAGAAATGAATGAAGTAGATGCCATAGAAATAGATGTTATTAACTTCCTAAAGAGTTCTTTAGCTAAGCTATAATGTATGCCTAAAGTTGTTTTTCAAGATTTAGGGCTCATCGATTATAAAGAAGCTTGGGACTATCAAGAAAAACGATTTAATGAAATCCTTGATGTTAAGAAAAACAACAGAAAGAAAAATAGACAAGACCCTACCTTATCCTACCTCTTATTTTGTGAGCATCCTCACGTTTATACCTTGGGTAAAAGTGGCGACGAAAACAATCTTTTAGTCAATGAAGATTACCTCAAGTCTAGAGAAGCGACCTTTTATAAAATCAATAGAGGGGGCGACATCACTTATCACGGACCAGGACAAATAGTCGGTTATCCCATTTTGGATTTAGACAATTTTTTTACGGATATCCATAAGTATCTACGCTACCTTGAAGAAGCGGTTATCTTAACCCTTGCTGACTACGGAATTGAGAGCACACGTTCAGATGGTGAAACGGGCGTTTGGTTAGATGTAGGCGGTGAAAAGGCTCGAAAAATATGTGCCTTAGGAGTCCGTTCTAGCCGATGGGTAACAATGCATGGCTTTGCTTTTAATGTCAATTGTGATTTATCCTATTTTGGTAATATTATTCCTTGTGGTATAGTTGATAAATCGGTGACTTCTATGCAAAAGGAATTGAGTAAGGAAGTGGATATGCAAGAAGTCCAGCATAAGCTAAAAGGTCATCTCAAAAAGCTGTTTGACTTTCAGTTTGTGAATGAATAACTTACTTTTGAATTTTAAAGCCACCTCTAATGAAACCACTTCTAATATTTTTAACCACACTTTCGGTATTTACCTTTTTATATGTGGAATTGAATTGGTATAGCTTTGTTGTTTTACCGACTCTATATTTAGGTTTATGTCTTGCCATAATCCAAAGAAATAGGCTAATGCCTAATCTTATTTCGGTTCATCAGTTTATATGTCTGTTTTTGATTTCTATTTATGTTCTTCATTTATCGGTATATTATTTGAATCAACCTTACCTCACGCTTCTTTTTGAAATCGGCATAGCTGTAGCATTATTGATTTTAATTGTAATAATCGTATTAAGAATAAGTACAAAAGATGATAAAAAGGTCAAGGCTTATAAATTGTTATTGCAATACACCTATCTTATCTTTTGTTTTCAGATGTTTCCTCTAATAGTTTCTTATTGAGTTTTGCCCTATAATTCTGATGGGATATTCTTATCTTTGAAGTTGTTATGCTCGAAAATATTTCCATTCATAAAATACTATTCCTTGATGTAGAAACAGTCCCTGTAGCTCCCACATTTTCTGAGCTTTCACAGGAGTTTCAATTGTTGTGGGCTGAAAAAACACGTTGGCAGCGTTCAGAAGGCCAAACTCCAGACGAATTTTATGGACTAAAAGCAGGTGTAATGGCAGAATTTGCCAAAGTAATCTGTGTTTCTGTTGGCTACATTTATGAGAAAAACAAAACTTCTTTTTTTAGGATTAAGTCCTTTTATGGCGATGATGAGCAGTTATTATTAAATGAGCTTAAAACACTTTTAGAAGATAAGTTTGCCACTAAAAGTCATTACCTCTGTGCTCATAATGGTAAGGAATTTGATTACCCCTTTTTATGTAGGCGTATGATTGTCAATGGAGTAACCCTACCTAAGATACTAGAAATAGCGGGTAAAAAACCGTGGGAAGTTCGTCACCTAGACACCATGGAGCTGTGGAAGTTTGGGGATTACAAACACTACACCTCTATCAAATTGTTGGCGGCATTATTTGACATACCAACACCTAAAGATGATATTGACGGCAGTCAAGTAGCTAAAGTCTATTGGCAACAACAGGATTTGGAACGCATTCGAGTATATTGTCAGAAAGATACACTCACTGTGGCTCAAATTTTATTGAAATACATGGGTAAACCCATACTTACAGAAGAACAAATAGAAGTTGCATAATTAAACGATAACTCCTAAATTGAGGCCATAAATATACCTATCATGAACAATACCTTATTAGAATTTAAAAACCTTGTTACTGAGTTTCATACAGAAGGAAAAGTAGTAACCGCTGTAAATAATATAAGCTTTACACTCAATAAAGGCGAGACCATTGGTATTGTTGGTGAATCAGGCTCTGGAAAGTCTGTGACTTCATTGTCTGCTATGCGTTTAGTCCCTTCGCCTCCTGGTAAAATTGCTGGTGGCGAAATCCTATTCCATAAAAAAGACGGAGAAACGGTTGATTTCTTACAAATTTCCGAAAAAGAAATGCGCCAATATAGAGGTAATGAAATAGCTATGATATTTCAAGAGCCTATGACATCTTTAAATCCTGTTTTTACTTGTGGTGACCAAGTGATGGAAGCCATTATGCTACATCAATCCATCAGTAAGTCTGAGGCTAAAGATTTAACCATTAAATTATTTGAAGAAGTTCAATTGCCAGACCCTGAAAGAATTTTCAACACCTACCCTCATCAAATATCTGGAGGTCAAAAGCAAAGGGTAATGATTGCGATGGCGATGTCTTGCCAGCCTTCCGTATTGGTTGCTGATGAACCGACAACTGCCTTAGATGTTACAGTTCAAAAAACCATTTTGGAGTTGATGGAAAAACTACAAATAGAACACGATATGGGTATTTTGTTCATTACTCACGATTTAGGTGTTATTGCTGAGTTAGCCGACAAAGTGGTGGTGATGTACAAAGGAAATATCGTAGAACAAGGTAATGTTTGGGATATTTTTAACAACCCACAACACCCATATACTAAAGGACTATTAGCTTGTCGCCCTCCATTAGATAAGCGTTACACATTTTTGCCGACGGTTGGCGACTTTATGCAAACCAATGAAAAAGGCGAGAATGTAGCAAATGACATTTCTGTTGAGGACTTTACTAAAGATTTAGTAGTCTCAAAAGTAGAAAGAGATAAACAACAAAAAGCATTATTAGCTCAAGAGCCTTTACTTCAAATTAAAAACCTTAAAACCTATTTTCCAATAAGAAATGGCTTTTTTGGGGGAGTCACGGATTATGTGAAAGCTGTAGATGATATTAGCTTTGATGTTTACCCTGGAGAAACCTTAGGCTTAGTTGGAGAGTCAGGTTGTGGTAAAACGACTACAGGAAGAACCATTTTAAGGCTTAACGAGCCTACTGCTGGTCAAATGATTTATAAAGGTAAGGATATAGCCGCTTTCAATGAGCAAGAACTCAGAGAGTTTAGAAAGGAAGTTCAGATTATCTTTCAAGACCCTTATTCTTCATTAAACCCTCGTATGACTATAGGGAACGCTATAATGGAACCTATGCAAGTGCATGGTATTTTAGCCAATGATGAAGAACGTCAAAAGAGAGTTGAAGAGCTATTAGAAAAAGTAAGTTTGGGTGCCGAACATTTCAACCGTTATCCTCACGAATTTTCTGGCGGTCAACGTCAGCGTATTGGTATAGCAAGGGCACTGGCAGTTAACCCTAAATTTATTATTTGTGATGAGTCAGTATCCGCCTTAGATGTATCTGTTCAGGCTCAAGTATTAAATCTACTCAATGATTTAAAGCAAGAATTTGGGTTAACTTACATCTTTATTTCTCACGACCTTTCTGTTGTTAAATACATGAGTGATAGAATGGTAGTTATGCAAAATGGAAAAATCGAGGAAATGGGAGATGCTGACCAAATTTACTTAGAGGCTAAAACGCCATACACCCAGCGATTGATTTCTGCTATTCCTGAAGGAAGAAAAGAAAACATAAAGAAGACAAACAAGGCTTAAGCATCGTTATATTCCGTTTGAATTTTTCTTTCAAACCAATTTTTTAAGCATTTATAGTTTGTTTATCTACAAAAAACACCCCTTTATCAGAAGTTTTATGACTCGTCGAAAAACGCTTTTTTAAGGAGATTTTTCGTCTTACATTTGTTGTACTTAAACATGAAAGCTTACGCTTCATAAATGAACTTGTTAAGGTTAATTGGGATGCCGAGGTTAACGCCTCGGCATCTTTTTTTTCAATTTTAAACAACAGAATTCAATTTATGACGTTATAAAATGCAATGAGAGTAAGTTCATCGGCAGAATTAACTTGTTTGTCAGATAGTTGTATGACTCGTCGAAAAACGCTTTTTTAAGGAGATTTTTCGTCTTACATTTATTATAACTTAAATATGAAAAACTTACGCTTCATAAATGAACTTGTTAAGGTTAAGTGGAATACCGAGGTTAACGCCTCGGTATCTTTTTTTATAATACCATCTCTGGAATATCTCCCTCAATAATTAATTTTCCTTCAGTAGCATTTTGGATATCTTCTAATGTTACTCCCGGAGCTCTTTCTAATAATTTAAAACCTTTAGCTACCACTTCAAGTACAGCTAAGTTGGTAACAATCTTTTTTACACAAGCCACGCCTGTCAAAGGAAGACTACATTTTTTTAGAAGTTTGCTTTCACCCCTTTTGTTGGTGTGCATCATAGCAACAATAATATTGTCAGCAGAAGCGACTAAATCCATTGCTCCCCCCATACCTTTAACCATTTTTCCAGGGATTTTCCAATTAGCAATATCACCTTGTTCTGAGACTTCCATAGCTCCCAAAACAGTTAGTTGAACGTGTTTTCCTCGAATCATTGAAAAACTCGTAGCAGAATCAAAAAATACAGCACCTTCTAAGGTTGTAATAGTCTGTTTTCCAGCGTTTATTAGGTCAGCATCTTCTTCTCCTTCAAAAGGAAATGGACCCATACCTAAGACTCCATTTTCAGATTGAAACTCTACATTTATTCCTTCAGGGATATAATTTGCAACAAGAGTAGGAATGCCTATTCCTAAGTTTACATAATAACCGTCTTTTAGCTCTTGTGCAATACGTTTTGCAATACCAATTTTGTCTAGTGCCATTATTCTTTAGTTCTTACGGTTCGTTGTTCTATTCTTTTCTCGTAATCTTTACCTTGAAAGATACGTTGTACAAAAATTCCTGGAGTGTGAATACTAGCTGGGTCAAGCTCACCGGCAGGAAATAAATGTTCTACTTCCGCTACAGTTATTTTACCCGCCATAGCCATCATAGGGTTAAAATTTCTAGCAGTGCCTTTATAAATAAGATTACCTGCGGTGTCTCCTTTCCAAGCCTTTACGAATGCAAAATCGGCTTCTAAGGCTGATTCCAATATATGAGGCTGACCGTTAAATTCCCTAACCTCTTTACCCTCAGCCACTTCCGTACCATATCCGGCAGGGGTGAAAAAAGCAGGAATACCCGCCCCTCCAGCTCTACAACGTTCTGCTAATGAACCTTGAGGAATCAAATCAACCTCTAATTCTCCACTAAGCATTTGTCTTTCAAATTCAGCATTTTCACCCACATAAGAAGATATCATTTTTTTGATTTGCTTTTTATGGAGAAGTAGCCCTAACCCAAAATCATCGACACCAGCATTGTTAGAAATACATGTTAAACCATTGATTCCAGACTCTGATAAGGCTTTAATTGCATTTTCTGGAATACCACATAAGCCAAACCCTCCGAGCATAAAGGTCATCTTGTTATCTACCCCTTTAATAGCATCTTCAATGCTATTTACTTCTTTATTTATCATATCTAAATAAGTTAAAATTCTTCGTATTCTTCAATGCTTTCATTCTTTGAGCCACAATCCAAAAGGACATCTATGGATTGAGGTATTTCAAAAGACTCTGGATAAATGCCAAGTGTCAAACTATCGGTATAAACCCTTTGCATATATTCGGCCCAAACAGGTAAAGCCATATTAGCTCCTTGACCATAAAATGTGCTTCGGAAATGCACACTTCTATCCTCATTTCCAGACCAAACACCAGTTACTAAATTCGGAGTAATTCCCATAAACCAACCATCAGAGTTATTTTGAGTTGTTCCTGTTTTACCGCCAATCTCATTTTCAAATTCATATTTTCTTCTTAGCCTGACACCTGTTCCCACAGTTACATCAGCATGAGGGTTATACACTCCATCCACCACGCCTTGCAACATTCTAACCATCAAATCGGCTGTTTTTTCACTCATAGCTTCATTGGTTTTTGGATTAAAATCTTGAAGTAAGATGCCATTTTTGTCTTCGATTCGACTTACAATAAGGGGCTCTGTCCAAATGCCTTTATTTACAAAAGTAGAATAAGCCCCTACCATTTCATATACTGATAAGTCGAATGTTCCCAAGCATATTGAAGGAACTGGATCAAGCTTACTTGTAATCCCCATTTTCTTTGCTAAATCTAAAACAGAATGAGGACCAAACTGTTTCATGATATATGCGGTAATAGTATTTATTGAGTTAGCCAATCCAAAGCGTAAACTCATTAACATACCCTCGTATTTATCATCTGAATTTCTAGGCACCCAATCTTTATCAGGAAGGCCCCATTGATTTTTTTCAAAAACTACAGGCACATTGGGTATCTCGTAGCAGGGGGAGTACCCCTCTTGCATTGCTAAAGCATATAAGAAAGGCTTAAAAGTAGACCCTACTTGTCGTTTCCCAACTTTAACATGGTCATATTTAAAATATTTGTAATTAATACCACCTACATAAGCCTTAACATATCCAGTATTGGGGTCCATACTCATCATACCAGAATGAATAAAATACTTGTAATAACGCACAGAGTCTAAGGGTGTCATTACAGTATCTCTTTCACCTTTCCAAGTAAAAACATGCATAGGTGTTTTGGTTCTAAAAGCTGAATTAATCTCTTTCTTTGAGGCATTTCTACTTTTTAATTTTTTATAACGATCTGAGCGCTTCATACCTAGCTCAAGAATGGCATAAATTTGATCTTTATCAAAGTCTTTGGGAAATGGTGCGTTTGTGTAGCCTTTCCAATGTTTGAAAAAGTCATCTTGAAGTGACGCTATATGAGAATGAACTGCATCTTCAGCATATTGCTGCATTTTAGAGTTTATCGTGGTATATATTTTTAAACCATCGGTGTATAAATTATAATTTGAACCATCAGCTTTTTGGTTGTTTTTACACCATTCTTTAAGCTCGCCTCTAAGGTATTCTCTAAGGTAAGGCGCTAAACCTTCGTTATGACTTGCTTTTTTGAAGTCTAAAACAATTGGGTTAGCAGAAATAGAATCATATTCTGAAGGAGTAATAAAGTCATATTTCTTCATCTGTGAGAGGACAACATTTCTTCTTTCTTGAGTTAGTTCTAATCTTCTGTTGGGGTTGTATAGAGAGGGGTTTTTTAACATACCAACAAGCATAGCAGACTCCTCTACTGTTAGTGCATCTGTAGTAGTGTTGAAATAAATTTGAGAGGCTGATTTTATTCCTACAGCATTATTTATGAAATCAAATTTATTGAGGTACATGGTTAGAATTTCTTCTTTGGTATACTGTCTTTCTAATCTTACAGCTATTATCCACTCCTTAAATTTTTGCATTACTCTTTCTAATCCAGATGCTGGTTTTTCAGTAAAGAGCATTTTTGCTAGTTGTTGTGTTATAGTACTAGCCCCCCCTGATTTAGAGCCTGTTACAACACCTTTTACTGCTCTTAACAAAGCTCTGACATCAATACCAGAGTGGGATTTAAATCGAATATCTTCAGTAGATAATAGAGCGTTCACTAACATAGGAGATAACTCATGATATTTTACGTTACTTCTATTTTCAAAAAAGTATTTTCCTAATACCACTCCGTCAGAAGAAATAATTTCTGTAGCTAAATTACTTTTGGGATTTTCCAACTGTTCAAAGCTTGGCAAATCACCAAACAAACCAACCGAGGTTAGATATAAGGTTACTAATAGAATTATTATAGGACTAAGTACAAATAGCCATACCGAAAATACTTTTTGCCTTTCCGATGTTTTTTTCATCATTTATGGTCTTGTTTTTCTATTCTTAAACCGATTTCCATTATTCCAGGCAATTGCTCAATTTTAGCTAAATCGCCATGCCTCATAGCTTGTTCAATTTCAAAAGTATACATACCTTGCTTAAGGAAACGATAGCTTTTGAATTGGCATTGAATATCACAAATATCACCTAATCCACTCCCTAGCCATTTGCCATCTTTTTGAGCTAGAATACACTCTAAAGTATCTGTTTTCAATGCTCCTGTAGGGTCAATAGTGTTTACAAATAACCATAGATTAGAAAAAGGATATGATCTAGAGTGTCTGACGTTCACTTTTAAATTCACTTTAGAAGTGGTATCAGTATTGTCATATTCAAAAGAAGGTTTGTACGATAAATCCCAAACGGTATTTTCGATGGAAATATTTTTTTCATACAACCTGATTGAATCGCATGACAACAACGAAAATAGTATAAGTGTTACTAAGCAATATTTCATCATGTTTTTTTCTTTTTTCTTTTATAGAAGCGTCTCTTATTACCTCTCTTTTTCTTCTTATTTCGATTGTCAAAGCGGTGAATGCTATCTTGCCCTACTACATTTTCATAATCATTTTTAGGTTCGTCAATTTCATTAAAAAATTGTTCTAATTTTTCAGGAAAAACACCTTTGGTATTTTGTTCAATAACTTCGTTGACATAGTCTAAAGGCAGCTCTACTATGGATTCATTAGCTGAGCTAGGGTAGGAATACCACATCTTTCGTTGAAAAATATCCATTTTAACAAACGAACAATCGCCTAATTTAGTTTTTAGCTTAACATTACTAGAGGGAAACTCTTTAATTCCCTCCATATAGCCATCTAATTCGTAATTCAAACAGCACTTTAGTTTACCGCACTGACCAGCTAATTTCTGAGGGTTAATAGATAGCTGTTGGTATCGTGCCGCTGAAGTGCTTACACTTCTAAAATCTGTTAACCAAGAAGAACAACACAGCTCTCTACCACAAGCTCCAATACCGCCCAATCTAGCGGCTTCTTGTCTTGCACCAATTTGTCTCATTTCTATTCTAATCTTAAATTGAGACGATAGCGATTTAATGAGCTCTCTAAAATCTACCCTTCCATTAGCTGTGTAATAAAAGGTAGCTTTGCTCTTATCTCCTTGATACTCTACATCACTGATTTTCATTTCGAGACCTAACAACTCGGCTGATTTTCTAGCGCCGTACATTGTTTCGTTTTCTAAAGCGACTGCTTCTTTCCACTTTTGTATGTCTGTGTTTTTAGCTTTTCTGTAAATGATATTTAGGTCATCAAGATTTGAGGTCTTAACCTTTTTCTTCATCTGTAATTTAGCTAAGGCACCTACAATAGAGACCACCCCAATATCGTGTCCCGATTTGGATTGTACGGCTACTACATCACCAACTTGCAAAGGAATTTCTTTTGAGTTATTATAAAACTCTTTACGACTCCCCTTAAAGCGAACTTCAACACCATTAAAGCTCTTTTCATTAGTTGGTTCTTGTATGTTAGACAGCCAGTCGAATACTGATAATTTATTACAGCCACCACTAATACAGCTGCCGTTATTTTTACAGCCTCTTGGTAATTCATTACCACAACCTCCTGAAGAACATCCTGAGCAACCCATAGTTTAGTTTGTAGTTGTTTGCAAATTTATACTTTTAACATGAAGAAGTACAACCATCTTTAATGTCAAATCCATAAAAATGATTTTTGCACTTCCATTTCTAGCAATGTGTTGATATGCGCGCTCTAATTCCTCAATAATTCCTATAGTATTATTTTGATGAATAAAGGGGGCAAACTTTTCGGTAAAAATGGCTTCTTCTTGTCTTACTTTTTTGATGTTATGGTGTCCAAAATTTTGAATTAAACTTTCTCTAAGCATGTGTAGAGCGTACTGTAAAAACCCCTTTTGTTGTTCTCTACCCCAAGAATTAGCAACATCTACCCAACTAACTAAATCAACGACCTTAGCTTTATAACACATTCTCATCCAATTTTGAAATTCTTGGGTGTTTTGTTCTAATATATCATTGCCAACTAAAAAATGAATGGACTTACCGATGTTTCCTTCAGATAGTTTTGCTGTTTCATCTGCTCGGTCTTTTTCAATGTTATATTTATCTTGAAGAAAGGTCGAAAGACTAAGCTCATCTGTTGGCTCTATATTAATGCTTTGTAATCTAGAAACTATGGTGGCTAGTAAATTTTCAGATTGACTTGTTAGCAGTATGAAGATAGTCTTTTGCGGAGGTTCTTCGAGTAATTTTAACAGTTTATTTGCTGTTGGTCCGTGCATTTTTTCACTATGCCAAATAATGACTACCCTATACGAACCTTCATAAGGTTTTAGGATTGTTTTTTTACTTAATTCATTGGCTTCATTTACACTTATAAAGCCTTGTTTATTGGTTGTGCCGATGTGTGAATACCAATCTTCTTCTGAAGGGAATGAATTTTTCTCTAAAAATTCTCTCCAATCAGACAGAAACATATCGCTTGTTGGATGAGTCCCACGGCCTGTAACAACAGGAAATATCCAATGTAAATCTGGGTGGCTTAGTTTAGCAATTTTAAGACAGGAAGGGCATTGACCGCAAGAATCTTCTTCTGTTGGCTTAGCGCACATCAAGTATTGAGCAAAAGCCCACGCCATTGCTAAGCTGGAAGAACCATCATTACCTAAGAACAAATGGGCATGACTTAATCTATCGTTATGGATAGCTTTAAGTAATTGCTGTTTTGCTCTAGCGTTGGAAGGAATATCTCTAAAAAGCATAGTTGTGTCTTTCTAACTCATCAAAGGTAGTGAATAAATCTTTTTTAGATTACTTAAAGAAAATATACATTTGCCTAAATTTTCACCAATGAAACACTTAGATTCTTTTCCTTTTCAAAACCAACGATTTCTTATTAGGGTAGACTACAATGTACCGATGGATTCAGATTTAAATATCACTGATGACACCAGAATGAGAGCAACTTTACCCACTATAAATAAAATTATTTCTTCGGGGGGTTCTGTTGTCTTAATGTCTCACAGGGGCAGACCAAAAGGTCAAGACGATAGTTTGTCGATGCGTCATTTAGTAGCACACTTAAGCGACTTATTATCACAAGAGGTTAAATTCATTGACCAATGTGTTGGTGACAAGGCAACAAAAGCCAGTAAATCCCTAAAAAGTGGAGAGGTTTTGTTAGTTGAAAATTTACGTTTTCATACTGAAGAAACAGCTGGAGATATAGACTTCGCCAAACAACTTTCAGAGTTGGGTGATGTTTATGTAAATGATGCTTTTGGTACTGCTCATAGAGCCCATGCGTCAACAGCAGTTATTGCTCAGTTTTTTAAGCAAAACAAATGCTTTGGCTATGTTATGGCTAATGAAATAGAAAACATTGATAAGGTCGTTGGGGGAGCAAAAAAACCGTTTACAGCCATAATGGGTGGGGCAAAAGTTTCATCTAAAATTACCATAATACTAAGAATGCTTGAAGAAGTTGATAACTTGATTATTGGAGGAGGAATGACCTATACTTTTGTCAAGGCCATGGGAGGAGAAGTAGGTAATTCATTAGTTGAAGAAGATAAATTAGATTTAGCCCTTGAAATTATTGAGACCGCTAAATCAAAAGGCGTTAGACTTTGTATTCCTACGGACTCTATGAATGCGGATAAATTTGATAATGACGCTAATAAAGAATATTCTTTAGTAGGTAATGTTCCAGAGGGTTTTATGGGTTTAGACATAGGTCATCAGACGGCTCAGCAATTTAACGAAGTAATAGAGCAATCAGCCACAGTATTATGGAATGGTCCAATGGGTGTTTTTGAGATGGAAAACTTTTCTCAAGGGACAAAAGCTATTGCCGATGCATTAGTTAGTGCCACACAAAAAGGAGCGTTTACATTAGTAGGAGGAGGTGATTCTGTTGCAGCTATTAACAAATATAATTTGTCTGACAAGGTGAGTTATGTTTCTACTGGCGGAGGGGCTATGCTTGAATATTTAGAAGGTAAAGCACTACCAGGAATTGCAGCTATAACTCAAGATTAATTTTTTCTTCCGCATCTTTCCATATTTTATCCGCTTCTTTAATCAAGGAGTCTCTATCTTTTACATTCGGCATGATAGAGGGAATCATATTGGAAATAGGTTTATACAATACAGATTGTTTCTTTTGTTCTATTGGAATCAACTTTAAGTAGTAGTCAAAGGTATTGATAATGAGTAGCAAGGCGCTAAGTATAAATGCGGTTTTAAATACACCGAATACACCCCCCAACAAGCGACTAATTAATCCTAAAGCAACGGCTTTTACAATTTTATCAATAATAAAGCCTACAAGTTTTACAGCCAGAACAATAACAACAAAAGTGATAGCAAAAGAGACTATTGGTAGAAAAGAAGATTCTATGGCAAATTGCTCTTTTAAATAAGGGTGAATGTTGTCTGCAAAATGAACAGCACCATAAATACCAGCTATTAAAGCTATTAAAGCAGCTAATTCTTTTACAATGCCTTTACTTATCCCTTTGTATAAACCCCATAGTAAGGGAATAGCTAAAATGATATCTAAATAATTCATAAGACTTCAAAAGTAGTATTTTTGTGCTATGGAAAATAGCTTAGATAAAAATTGGAAAGATTTAGTTGTAAAATTAAGTCATCGATTTGGTGAGGGCTTAGATTTACAAGCCATATTATTTCTTATTGGCTTACAAGAATTGGGTCAAGGCTATCAAAAACTAACTAAAAATCAAAAGCTAGACGTTATACATGTCGCAGTTTGCGCTTTACTAAGTCAGTGGGGGATTTATGAATTCGCAGGACACGATGAAGAAGGTTGGCCTCATTGGAAAGCTACAGATAAGCTGCCAAGTATGAATGCTAAGCAACAAGATGAAATGATAAAAGAGGCTATTATAGAATACTTTAACTAGTTCAGTGGTAGTATTTCTATATTTTTATAAATTGTTTTTCCTCGCATCAAACGAATAACAGTGGTCCCATAAAGAAGGGTGTCAGCTGACGTAGACTCAGATAATGTGTAGGCCTCAACGTTCATTAAGGCTTCAAGTTCAAGAACATGTTCTGTTTGTCCATTGAAGTCAGATACTAAAGTGCTAACAACATTCGTTTGAGTTACACCGACTATATCTTCTTGGTATAGTTTTACGATTGCACCACTAACAGTATTACCTTCCGAATCATAAACGGTAACAATGCCTTTAGTTAAGGGTTCTTCGTAGCACGACGACATAGAAAATAGGGTAATAATAACAATCAGCAGTCTACTTATCTTCATTTTGTAAATGATTATTTGTTAATTTGCTTATCCAAACAAAGATAGTAATTATATGAAACCAATTTTAATAGCTGTATTTGCTCTAACGTTTAGTCTTTTAGCACACTCGCAAGAGCGAGTAAAAGTGAAAATATCAACTAAATATGGCGACATGGTCGCAGAGCTTTATGATGAAACTCCCATTCATAGGGATAATTTTATAAAGTTGGTAAAAGAAGGTTTTTATGATGGGATACTTTTCCATAGGGTTATCCCTGGATTTATGATTCAAGGTGGCGACCCCGTTTCTAAAGGCGACACACCAAATTCAAGAATAGGAAATGGTGGACCAGGGTACACTTTGCCAGCAGAGTTTAACACCCAATTTTTTCATAAAAAAGGGGCACTCGCAGCAGCACGAATGGGTGATGCTGTTAATCCTAAAAAGGAGTCTTCGGGTTCACAGTTTTATATCGTTGAAGGTCAAGTATATGATAACAACACCATTGATCTTTTTGCAAAAAGAATGGGAGCCGAATTTAGTCCTGCTCAGAAAAAAGCCTATACGACCGTTGGAGGCACTCCACATTTAGATGCTAACTATACCGTCTTTGGTGAGTTAGTGGAGGGACTAGAAATTATCTCAAAAATATCCAATGTTACTAGAGATAAAAATAACTTGCCTAAGGATAAATTAATTATGAATATAAGCATTGTCAAATAGATGTTAGATAAAGTAAAGGTTTTACTAGACGAGGTATCATCCTATTCCCCTAAAAATCCAGAAGAATTAGAACAGTTTCGAATCCAATACCTTGGTAAAAAAGGTAAGATGAATGATTTGTTTGCGGCTTTTAAAGAAGTGCCAAACGACCAAAAGAAGGCTTTTGGCCAAGCTTTAAATCAGCTTAAACAAGCTATTCAGGATAAATTAGATGAAGGAAAGGCTAGTTTTTCTGAAAACACTCAACAATCTTCAGGCTTAGATTTATCTAGACCTATGTCTGCAGACCAACTAGGTAGTAGACACCCCTTATCATTGGTGAGAAATGAAATTGCTGAGATTTTTAAGCGCATAGGCTTTACCCTTTCTGAAGGTCCTGAAATCGAAGACGATTGGCACAATTTTACTGCTCTTAACTTGCCTGACGAACATCCTGCAAGAGATATGCAGGATACCTTTTTTATTCAGCAAAACCCAGATATTTTATTGAGAACACATACCTCCTCAGTTCAAGTTAGGTTTATGGAAAACAACCAACCTCCCATTAGAACATTATCTCCAGGCAGAGTATATAGAAACGAAGCCATATCCGCTAGAGCACACTGTATCTTTCATCAAGTAGAGGGTTTATATATTGATAACGATGTTTCTTTTGCCGACCTTAAACAAACGCTACTTTATTTTGCAAAAGAGATGTTTGGGGACAAGACAGAGATTCGTTTACGACCGTCTTATTTTCCCTTTACAGAACCTAGTGCTGAGGTAGATGTTTCTTGTAATATATGCTCAGGCAAGGGCTGTAATGTATGTAAGTATACGGGTTACCTAGAAATATTAGGTTGCGGTATGGTAGACCCCAACGTTCTTAAGAATTGCGGCATTGACCCTAATGTTTATACAGGCTTTGCTTTTGGTATGGGGATAGAGCGTATAGCTATGCTTAAATACCAAGTCAAAGACTTGCGTTTGTTTTTTGAAAATGATGTTCGTTTTCTTGAACAATTCAAATCTACGTTTTAGTTAGAAGCGTATCAACCTTTTATTTTTCTATCCTTGAATTGTTTTTGACAAGGAATTGCCCATAGGCTTTTTGATTTTAGCAACTCAATAAACAATCGGTCACTTTGTCCTTTACCAAACGGAAGTTTTTGGTCATTACTTTCTTTTTCTTTAGCCTTTTGTATAGCCGAAATTATATCGTTTTTATTGTAGCTAGTGTGTATGATACTTTCAGACTTTGCTCTATTGAGTTGTCGGTTACCAATATCAATACTGTTCACCCCATAATAAGGAGCTTCCCTAACACCAGCGCTACTATTACCAATAA
>CAJWHN010000004.1 GCA_913041085.1 uncultured Flavobacteriales bacterium
TTACCACATGCCACAAAATTAAATCTATAGAGGCTCTTTCTGAAACAATCATTACTTTTCTTTCTGCTAGATCTGAAGACTATACTCAAATTGCTGGTCTTGATTCGGGAGCGGATGACTATATTACAAAGCCAATTCGACCTCGTCTTTTATTAAGTCGTGTAAATGCTTTACTTAGAAGAAATTCAGAGTTCAATTATCAAAATTCAATATTAAATATTGGAGATCTTTCTTTAGACTCGGAGAAATTTGTAATAAGATATAAAAATAATGTAATTGACTTAACAAAAAAAGAATTTACATTATATGAATTACTTCTTTCAAAACCAGGCAAGGTCTTTAAGAGAAAAGAAATTTTAGAAAAAGTATGGGGTAATGATGTAATAATTGGTGATAGAACTATTGATGTTCATATAAGAAAGATTAGATCAAAAACTAATCCAAATTATATTAAAACAATTAAAGGAGTTGGGTATAAATTTGAATGCTAATGAAAAAATATTCTAATCCAAAATCAATATCTTTATTTTCATCGCTTTTTTTAGCAATTTTAATTTCATTACTATTTCTTATAATTAGTTTTCTTTTTGTAAGTTCTAACCTAACGAATTTTATAATTATTTTTTTGTTGGTTTTTACTATTTGCTTTGTAACTAATTATCTACTTCTTTCTAAATTTATAAGTGAAAAAGTAAAAGTCATTTATAAAACTATTCTAAGTCAAAAAGGAGTTTCTGAAAAAATAGAGACCGATTTAGAAAAAGTAAATAATGACGTTTTTAATTTTTTGAATCGCAACAAATCTGAATTAGATGAGTTAAAAAAAATGGAAACATTTAGAAGAGAATTTATTGGGAATATATCTCATGAGCTAAAAACCCCAGTTTTTAATATGCAGGGTTTTATATATACACTTCTAGATGGTGCTGTTAATGATGAAAATGTAAAAATTAAATACTTAGAACGAACTTCAAAATCAATAGATAGAATGATAACTATGCTAAATGATTTAGATGTAATCACAAGTATTGAGTCTAACAATTACAGTATTGATTTTTCTGATTGGGATATCATTTCATTAATCGAAGAAATATTAGGTCAACTAGAAATTAAAACTAAATCAAAAAATATTTCAATTAGTTTAGATTTTGATAAAAAGGCACAAGTATATGTTCACGCCGATAGGGATTTAATACATCATGTTATGACAAATTTACTAGTGAATTCAATTAATTATGGTAATCTTAATGGCAACACTAAAGTTAGATTGTATGAAATGGGAGATAATATTTTAATTGAAGTTGCTGATAATGGCATTGGTATTTCTCAAAAACATTTACCACGACTTTTTGAGCGTTTTTTTAGAGTTGATAAATCAAGATCAAGGCAAGCTGGTGGAAGTGGACTGGGATTATCTATAGTAAAACATATTTTAGAAAGTCATGGCCAAACAATCAATGTAAGAAGTACAGAAGGTATTGGAACAACATTTGGTTTTACTCTAAAAAAATCTAATTAATACACAAATAGATATCAAATCACTTATCCATTTGATCATCTCTTGGAACTTTTACTTCAATTTTTGCTTTTGGATTTCTTTGTGACATAAATTGAGCAATTTTTTTTGTCATTTCGTCATAAACAGCTGAATATTGTATTAAACTAACTTCCATAATAAAATTTCCAGCAGAGTATTCGTATTCCATTGGTCCAATCCTAGCAACAGCATGATTATTATAAAAAACTTCGTTCGCTTTAACTGTAAATTTTTCATATTCATCAGAAGGTAAATATGTAAGGGAATTACATGATGTAATCAAAAGAAAAGCGACTGATAGGTTTAAATACTTCAAATAATTTTTCATTATGCTAAGTTATAAATTTTATTAAATACTTCAAAAATATTTTTCCAATCTGTATTATCAATTTTGGCTTTAAATCCATTAAACTCTGAACTTCTAATCAAAGCATTTTTTATATTAAAATCTTTTTGATGTGTAGCAAAAGCCACATTTTTATCGTAAAAGTATTTTGCTAAATAAAGCTGTTCTGTTTGTCCTGGGGTTGGCACAAAAATGGCTTTTTTATGCAGTTTGGCAATATCCATTACTGTAGAATAACCAGAACGACTAATGACAACATTAGCATTGACCATTTGCTGATTTAGTGACTTGGCGTTGAGGTGGCTAATCACCTTTAAATTTCCTATTTCTTCTTCCTTATTTTCTTCTGTTTTACCTAAAACTAATACCGCTTTAAACTTAGAGGCTATTAACTGTTTTCTAAGTAACTCTTCAAACATACTACGTTGAGGCTCTGGACCAGAGACAATGGCTAGAACATCTAACTCTTCTGTTTTTTCTAGGCTCTCAAAACGAGATAAAGCACCGATATATTGGCATTTGAAAGGACTCTTATTAGCTTTTGAAAGCTGACCGCTTAACTGATGTGTGTCAGAGTCGGGCACCCAACACTCATCAAATTTTTGAATGTATTTGAAGTTAATTTTTTGTAAGTTTTCAGAGAATATGGGTGATTGTATTTGCAGTTGATGCGTCACAAATACGCAAGGCACTTTTTTGGAGTATAAGCCATAACGGTTGTCCGAAATCACGCCATCAATGTTGTAATCATCAATAATTTGTTGCAATTGTTTGTGTTCTTGGCGAATACCTTTCCAAATTTTAAACAATTGACTCAGCATACTCAGAGCCATTTGTCCATTTTTAGGGTAGCTAATATTATAACCCTCTAACTTTATGAAATCATTTCTTGGAAACTCTTGAATAAGCAGTTCTAAAGGTCTTCCACTAGCGGCAAATACTACTTCATAGCCTTCTTTTTCTAAGGCCTTAGCAATAGGAACGCATCGACTAGCGTGTCCCAATCCCCAATCCAATGGAGCTACAAGTATTCGCTTTTTAGAATTCACGCTTCGAAAGTACTTAAAAATTGACCTATTTTTGCATAAAATTTTTAGCATTGGCAAAGAACAAACTCCGTAAGTTTTCTCAAATGGCAGAATACCCTAATGTCTTTCAGCCTACATTTGAAGAATTAAAATCAGGCTTTTCAATACAAGGCAAGTGGAAGCCTGAAGTATTTAAAAACGACAATCCATTAGTTGTAGAATTGGGCTGTGGGAAAGGCGAATATTCGGTGGGTTTGGCCAAAAAATATCCTGAAAAAAACTTTTTGGGTATAGATGTTAAAGGGGCACGTATGTGGAAAGGGGCAAGTGATGCGGTACATGAATGCATATCTAATGTAGCTTTTTTAAGAACACGTATAGAATTTATAGAATACTGTTTTGCTAATAGTGAAGTCGATGAAATCTGGATTACTTTTCCAGACCCCCAAATCAAAAAGAAAAGAGCAAAAAATAGATTGACACACCCCGTATTTTTAGAACGTTATTCCAATATTTTACAGGACAAGGGATTGATTCATCTAAAAACTGACAGCCAATTTTTACACGGGTATACATTAGGAATTATTGAAGGTCATCAGCACCACTTAGAAGATGCTGAACACGATATTTACAATGCTGTTTTGCAGAGGGATAACATGGAGATTAAAACCCATTACGAGCAATTATTCCTAGAAAAAAACATGCCTATTACCTATTTGAGGTTTAGGTTGAAAAGTTAACTTAATAATGCTATTAAATAATTTTTTCTCTAAAGTGTATGAGGTCGTTATTCAAATTCCTGAAGGACGAGTGACGAGCTATGGTGCCATTGCCAATTATTTAGGGAGCCCACAATCTGCGCGTATGGTTGGCTGGGCACTAAACAAAGTCAATACATTTGAAATACCTGCTCATAGAGTAGTTAATAAGCAAGGTTTACTTACTGGCAAATTCCATTTTGATGGTGTCACTCTAATGCAACAACTTTTAGAAAATGAAGCTATTGAGGTTCTCGACAATCAAATTCATGACTTAAAAAAAGTCTTTTGGGACCCTAGTAAAGAATTAAGTTGAATCATTCTAAATAAAGCAGCAATTACGTATCTTTGTTCCCGATGAAAATAAGTAATGAACAAGTTTTAAAAGCTCTTTCTACTTTTACTCTTCCTGGTGGTGGTAAGGACTTGGTTTCGGCTAATGCAATTCGTAATATCCAAATCTTTGGTAAAGAGGTTTTGTTGGATATAGTTATTGATAACCCAACACTTCAATACAAAAAGAAAGTGGAGGTAGATTGTATTAAAGCTATCCATCAGCACGTCTATGAAAAAGCCGATGTAATGGTCAATATCATTGTAGAAGCCCCTGAAAAAAAATCCAATATAATAAGGGGTAATGAAATACCAGGTGTAAAAAATATAATTGCTATTGCTTCAGGAAAAGGTGGTGTTGGAAAATCTACTGTCACCGCAAATTTGGCTGTAGCACTTGCCGATAAAGGTTATAAAGTAGGTTTAGTCGATGCCGATATTTATGGACCTTCTATGCCTATTATGTTTGATGTGGTTAAAGCCAAGCCTAATGGTAGAGAGGTGGACGGTAAACGAAAAATCTTACCAGTAGAAAGTTACGGTGTAAAGTTATTATCCATTGGATTTTTTGCCAACACTGACCAAGCTGTAGTTTGGCGTGGTGCTATGGCGTCCAAGGCTTTGAATCAAATGCTTTGGGATACCGATTGGGGCGACTTAGACTACATGCTTATAGACTTGCCACCCGGTACTGGTGATATCCATTTGTCCTTGGTGCAGTCTATACCTGTTGGTGCTGCAGTTGTCGTTAGTACTCCTCAAAATATTGCATTGGCTGATGCCCGTAAAGGAGTGGCTATGTTCCAAATGGACTCCATCAATGTTCCTGTACTTGGTATAGTAGAAAATATGTCATTTTTCACGCCACAAGAATTACCGAATAATAAATATTATATCTTTGGTCAGGAAGGGGCTAGAGTACTAGCTGAAAAACTAGAGCTCCCTTTATTAGCTGAAATACCACTAGTGCAAAGCGTTAGAGAAGCCGCTGACGCTGGTCGCCCTGCTGTTTTGCAAGGTTCAACACCAGCAGCCATTGCCTTTTTAGATTTTGCTGATAAAGTAGTGGAGGAAATGAATAAAAGAAACCAATTAGATGCAACTAAACGTGTTGAAATTACAAACACTAACGGTTGTTCAACAAATTAAAAATGGGAATAATAACTGATTCAACAGTAATTAATAAAATAGAAGATGCCTTAGCACAAGTTCGCCCCTTTTTGGAATCGGATGGTGGTGATATACGTCTTATTGAGGTTACTGACGATTACATAGTAAAAGTAAAATTACTTGGCGCATGCAGCGAATGTCAAGTCAGTATGATGACTTTAAAAGCTGGTGTTGAACAAGCTGTCAAAAAGGTTCTTCCTGAAGTTCAGAAAGTAGTTGATATTGATAAATTAGAGGATTAATGACTCAAGAAACAGTAGAAAAAGTAGTTATTTTCTTCGCTGGTGATTCAGGAGATGGAATTCAATTAACAGGCTCGCAGTTTACTAATACCGCCGCTTTGTATGGTAATGACCTCAGTACATTTCCTGATTTTCCCGCTGAGATACGAGCCCCCCAAGGCACATTGGCTGGAGTGTCAGGTTTCCAAATATCTTTTGGAAGTACTGAAATATTTACGCCTGGTGATGAATGCGATGTCTTGGTCGTAATGAATGTGGCAGCACTAAAAGCCAACCTCAAGCGATTGAAAAAAGGAGGAGCAATTATCCTCAATACCGATGGTTTTGATAAAAGAAATTTGCGTCTAGCTGGTTTTGCTGATGATGAAAATCCATTAACAGACAATTCTCTTGCAGATTATAGAGTAAGCGAAATGAATGTCACTAAGCTAACACGAGAATGTTTAGTCGATGTTACATTGGGTGTCAAAGAAAAAGACCGCTGTAAAAATATGTTTGTCCTCGGTTTTGTCTATTGGATGTATAACCGTTCTTTGGAGCATACCATAGATTTCTTAAAACAGAAATTCAATAGTAAACCAGATGTATTAGAGGCCAATACTAGAGTACTTAAAGCCGGATATAATTTTGCTAATACTTGTGAAATATCAAGTAGTAGGTTTGACGTTAAACCTGCAAAAATGGCATCAGGAACTTACCGCAACATAATGGGTAATCAAGCTACGGCTATGGGTCTTATTGCTGCCTCTCAGCAGTCAGGTCTTGACTTATTTTATGGGTCGTATCCTATTACTCCAGCATCTGATATCTTACACGAATTGGCCAAACATAAAAACTTTAGTGTACGTTCTTTCCAAGCCGAAGATGAAATAGCGGCTGTAAGTGCAAGTATAGGAGCATCTTTTGGAGGTGCTTTAGGAGTTACAGCAACATCTGGTCCTGGTGTAGCTTTAAAAGGCGAAGCTATAGGTTTGGCTTTTATGCTAGAGTTACCCTTAATTATTGTTAATGTACAAAGAGGCGGGCCTTCAACGGGTTTGCCAACCAAAACAGAACAAGCCGATTTGTTACAAGCTATGTATGGTAGAAATGGTGAAGCACCTGTGCCAGTCATTTCTGCAAGTACGCCATCGGATTGTTTTGAGGCTACTTTAGATGCCTGTCGCATTGCAATAGAACACATGACACCTGTATTCTTCTTATCTGACGGATATATTGCTAATGGTGCAGAACCTTGGTTATTTCCTCAGTCTAAAGACCTTCAGTCTATAAAGGTACCGATGACTAAAAAAGAAAATACCGATTATTTGCCCTATAAAAGAGATGATAAATTAGTTAGAGAATGGGCTATCCCTGGTATGTCAGGTTTAGAACATAGAGTAGGGGGCTTAGAAAAAGAAGATTTGACGGGCAATGTTTCTTACGACTCTGGCAACCACGAATTAATGGTGAAAACTAGAGCCGAAAAAGTGGAACGTATAGCTGATTTCATTCCAAATCAGGAGTTAGATGCTGGTTCAGAAAAAGCTACAGTTTTGGTTTTAGCTTGGGGTTCAACTTATGGTGCAATAAAAACAGCAGTCAAAGAATTATTGGCTGAAGGATATTCAGTAGCTCATGCTCATTTGCGTTATATCAATCCGTTTCCTAAAAATTTAGAAAGTCTAATACGGGCTTACGACAAGGTTCTAATACCAGAAATAAATAACGGTCAGTTGATAAAACTGATACGTGATAAGTACGTTATAGATGCTATTCCAATGAATAAAATTCAGGGAATACCATTTGAAGCAAGAGAAATTAAAAACCGAATTATTGAATTGCACGATGGAGAATAAGGTATATACAGCAAAAGATTTTTCTTCTGATCAAGAAGTACGTTGGTGTCCTGGTTGTGGGGATTATTCCATATTAAAACAAGTGCAGTCGGTAATGCCAGAAATCAACGTGCCTAAAGAAGATATTGTATTCATTTCAGGAATAGGCTGTTCTTCTCGTTTCCCGTATTATATGGAAACCTTTGGTATGCATTCTATTCATGGTAGAGCAACGGCTATAGCAAGTGGACTAAAAGCAGCACGTCCCGATTTGAGTGTTTGGATAATTACCGGTGATGGTGATTCACTATCAATTGGTGGTAATCACTTGATTCATCTTCTAAGAAGAAATTTTGATACCAATGTCTTGTTGTTCAATAATCAGATTTATGGATTAACTAAAGGACAATATTCGCCAACTTCCGAAAAAGGTAAAAAGACAAAGTCTACGCCAATGGGGTCGATAGACCACCCTTTTAACCCATTAGCCTTGTGTATGGGTGCTGATGCAACCTTTATTGCAAGAACAATGGATAGAGATCCTAAGCACATGCGAGAAATGTTAATGCGTTCTAATAATCATAAGGGCACTTCTTTACTAGAGATATATCAAAATTGTAATGTCTTTAATGATGGGGCATTTTTTGGCATGACAGATAAAGCCACAAAAATGAATCAAACCCTGTTTTTAGAACACGGACAACCTTTAGTATTTGGAGAAAATAAAGACAAAGGTATTCGTTTGGATGGCTTTAAGCCTATCATTGTTTCATTAGAGGATTGCTCTATTGATGAGTTGTGGATTCACAATGAAAAAGATAGAGTCAAAGCAGGTTTGCTAACACGTTTCTTTGATGCTGATTTCCCACGTCCTTTTGGGGTATTTTATTCTGAAGATAGACCAACCTACGAAGATGCTTTGGTACAACAAATTGACGATGCTATGCAGCAAAAGGGCCAAGGTAATTTGGACGATTTACTTAAAGGGTCTAACACTTGGACAATCGACTAAAAATCGAATTTAGCACTAAAACGGACTGTTAGTCCTATTTGTCCAAACAAGGAAGTCACTTCGTATTTTTCATCAAGATAATTCAGTCTTTTTATTAAATCTACTCTAAAGAATTTGAGAATATTAGTTACTCCTATGCTTGCCTCAATATAGAGGTTGCCGTTAAGGATATGAGTAGTCGCTTTACCATTAGAGTCTGTAGGAAGTTGTAGTAAACTGTTATCCATATTAGGATTGTTGGTGTCAGTTAGTTTGCCTAATAGTGCCTTGACGCCTACGACTTCTCTTATCTTGAGGTGTTTAAGTTAGGGCAACTTGTTAAAGATAGCGTCTTTAAAAAAATGAGACCACCTTAGACTAAGGTATTCATCATTTATAAACTCCATAAAATTCATGGTGTTAAAAGCCTCTTTTTGATAGCCTAAAGATTGATTAGCAGTAGGGATTTGTAACAATGGAAATGGTGCTTTGCCGTATAGAGTAGGAAGAACTTAACACTAAAAATAAGAGTAAAATGGTTTTGAAAGCTAATTGATGTTTTTTCATTTAAAGGGCTTTGAGGGAGTCTATTTCATCATTTCAAATGATTGGGTATTTCACAAATTGGTATGGGTATCATCTTGTGTTTATTAGATTTATTTAAGCGGTTGTAAATATCTAAAACTTCTTGCTGACGTTCGTTTAAAGCATCAGTATTTCCTTCAAAACCCATAGCCCACTCTAGTTCTGGATAAGTTGCACCAATTTGGTCTTCATCTGATCTATTATCACCCCACAAACCATCGGTTGGTTCAGCTGTAAGTATAGAGTTTATTATGCCAATTTCTTTGCCGATTTCAAAAACTTCAGATTTTAGTAAATCTGCAATAGGACTTAAATCTACTCCGCCATCACCATATTTGGTGTAAAAACCAATGCCGAAATCTTCTACTTTATTGCCTGTTCCTGCCACTAAATAATTATTGAGTTGTGCATGATAGTACAATGTGGTCATTCTTAGCCTAGCTCTAGAATTGACTAATGCCATTTGATGGCTATCCCCTTGATTATCTTTACCAACAGTTTGTTTAAAACAGTCGTAAGTTTCCCCCAAGTCAATACGTAAAGAAGATACCTTGTTAAAGTTTTCTTTTAGCCAATTTATATGCTCGTTGGCTCTGTTGACTTGATTAATTTCTTGGTGAATAGGCATTTCTAAGCATAAGACCTCTAGTCCTGTTTTGGCGGCTAAAGTTGAAGTTACTGCAGAGTCAATTCCACCTGAAACACCAACCACAAATCCTCTCGTCTTAGATTGTTTTGAGTAGTTCAAAAGCCAATCTGTGATGTAATTAACGCATTCTTTTGTTTGCATAGCAGTACAAAGGTAATAAATCGTAATTTTACATCATGAAAAAAAACATCTATTATTTAGTCTTTATTTCACTTTTTCTATTCATGTCTTGTGATCACGATGAATCCGCCAATTTTGAGATTGAAGTGAAACGCTTGGATACGATTTATACGACTGACCCCTTTAATGCTTCTTATGATGATTATGCTGATGAGTACGGCTACTTTTGGGAGGTTTATAGTCAAAATGTGATTTTTTTACCTGCCGAATCATTTGCCGATTCTTTGAGTGCCTTTCAGCAAGAACAAGATTTTGCTAAGCCCTATCAAGATGTAATTAATCAATACCAAGATTTTAGTTCTCATCACAAGAAATTGTCAAGAGCTTTTTATCATTATTATATGGCATTTCTAAATAAAACAATTCCGACAATTGTTACTTTTTTTGGAGGCTTTAATTATATCGCTATTGCTACGGATAGTTCTTTAGGAATTGGCTTAGAGATGTTTTTAGGTAATGATAATTACTATTCCAATTTGATTCATAAATTTCCAAAATATATGCATCATCAATTTCAGTCAGAATATTTAACTTCTGTTGCTGTCAATGGTTGGTTAGAGGCTGAATTTCCTGCACCTTTTGATGATTTTCTTACTCAAATGATTCATTATGGAAAAATAAAATATGCGCTTAATGAATTTTTAGTCGATGCTCCACATCATATTACAATGGGCTTTACACAGAAGCAAATGGAGTGGTGTGAAAACAGTGAATTTTCAATATGGAAATTCTTCATTGAAGAAGGCTTGCTCTACACCAAGGATCAATTTATGATTAGTAAATACATGAATCCTGCTCCTTATTCCAAGGGTATGCCCCATGAATCGCCAGGACAAGTTGCAGTTTGGGTAGGCTGGAATATCGTTAATGAGTTTATGCAAAACAATACTGAAGTTACCATTTCAGAGTTATTTCAAATAAAGGACGCCCAATACATTTTAAATCAATCTAAATACAAACCATAATGAGTGCTAAAGAATCTCAAATTAAAATAAACGTACAATTAGACGACAATAATATTCCTGAAAAACTTTTTTGGGAAGCCTCCGATGGAGGTCAGGATTTAAGCGAGTGTAAAGCGGCCTTTTTGTCTTTTTGGGACAATAAATCTAAAGATACTTTGCGCATAGATTTATGGACTAAAGAAATGCGAACCGATGAGATGAAACACTTTTTTCATCAGACCTTAGTGTCTATGGCAGACACTTTAGAAAGAGCAACTAATGAGGATAAAATAGCAGCCGATATGCGTGACTTTTGTCACCATTTTGCCGAAAAATTATTACGCTGATTTAAAAAGCTCGTTAGTATTTGCGATGAAAGTTAAAATATCTTCTTTACCATTCTTTTTAGTGGCCGAGCTTAAAAATATTTGAGGGAGTTCTTCCCAGCTTTTGAGTAATTCTTTCTTGTAGTTAATCAGATTTTCTGCGCTTTCTTTTTTAGACAGTTTGTCTTGCTTAGTGAAGCAGATTACAAAAGGAATGCCATTTTCGCCTAACCATTGCATAAATTCTAAATCAATAGCTTGTTGTTTAAGGCGAGAGTCCAAGAGGACAAACAGACACATTAAATTTTCTCGTTTTAGTAAATACTTTTTGATAAACTGAGCAAACTCAAAGCGTTGAGTTTTGGATACTCCAGCATAACCGTATCCCGGCAAATCTACTAGATACCAAAGTTTATTTATTAGAAAGTGATTGATAAGCTGAGTCTTTCCTGGTTTGCCTGAAACTTTAGCTAAACTTTTTCTCTCTGTTAGCATATTAATTAGAGAAGACTTGCCCACATTGGAGCGTCCAATAAAAGCATATTCGGGCATATCAGCTTTAGGACATTTTTTAATATCTGTATTACTGATAATAAACTCAGCTTGTTTGATGCGCATCTTAAATTTATTTGATATTGGCGTTCAGCCAACTACAAAGAATTTTAGAAAATTCTTCTGGATGTTCCCACATGGGTGAATGACCACATTTATCGATCCAATACAAATCCGAACGTTGGAAAAGACTATGAAATTCTTCGGCAACTTCAGGAGGTGTTACACTATCTTGTTTACCCCAAACTAAACATACAGGAAAGTCTAAATGAGGAATGTCACTACTCATATTATGACGTATAGCCGATTTGGCCATTGTCAGTAAACGAATCACAGAATTTCTATTATTGGCAATCTCAAAAACAGTATCAACTAAAGCCTTTGTTGCCATTTTAGGGTCGTAAAAAACTTCTTCTGTTTTTTTGCGAATATAGTCGTAGTCGCCTCGTCTTGGGAAGGTGTCGCCCATTGAGTTTTCATACAGACCAGAACTTCCTGTTAGTACTAAGCCGTCAACCATTTCAGGGTGATCTTTGGCGTATACTAAAGAGATATGTCCGCCTAAAGAATTGCCAAATAAAGTGACTTTATCAAGCCCTTTAAATTTTAAAAACTCGTGGATATAATCTGAAAAATGTTTGATGCTAGTTTTAAGGATAGGTTTTTCAAAAAGTGGTAGAACTGGGCCAATCACTTTGTATCCATTAGAAGCAAGTTTTGGAATAACTTTTTCAAAATTATCTAAACCTCCCATCAAACCATGTAACAAAACAATTACGGGACCTTCTCCAACCTCTATGTATTCATAGCCCTTTTCTTTAATTGTTTCTAAAACCATTCAGATTAAATTTTTCACAAAAATACGTAAAAAAATCATCTCAATTCCAAATAGATTTTAAACCAAGAAAATAGGTGTAATTAGAGAAAAGTGTCACGAGTTATCAACAAAGTGGTAAAAAGTGGTAAAAAGTGGAGTAAAATTGCATATATTTACGGCTTACATACGATTTTGATGATAAACTTAATTGGGACATATGAATGCAAGATTGACGCTAAAGGTAGGATTATGCTACCTGCAGTCTTGAAAAAACAGCTGTCTCCTATCATAGGAGAGGGCTTTGTTTTGAAGCGATCTGTGTTTAGTAGTTGCCTTGAAATACATCCTATGAGCGAATGGAATGTCTTGATGTCTGAGGTAAATAAGTTGAATCGATTTGTAAAGAAAAATAATGACTTCATACGTCTTTTTACTGCTGGTGTCAAAATGTTAGAAACGGATTCTAATGCTCGACTTCAAATTCCAAAGGATCTAATCAGTTTTGCTAACATTTCAAAAAATGTAGTCATTTCTTGTTCAGTCAATATGATTGAGGTTTGGGATAAAGATCAATACGAGCAAGTTTTAAAAGATGCTACTTCTGATTTTGCAGATTTAGCAGAGGAAGTAATGGGCAACATCGAAAAAGAAGACTAATGGGATATCACGAGGCAGTTTTATTAGATGAATCAATAGCTGGCCTTTCTATTCAACCTAACGGTATCTATGTTGATGTCACTTTTGGCGGTGGCGGTCATTCCAAATCTATACTACAAAAACTAGAAAATGGCAAGCTCTTTGCCTTTGACCAAGATAGCGATGCACAACAAAATTGTGTTGATGATACTCGCCTAGTTTTAATTGCTCAGAACTTTAGGTTTATCAAAAAGTTTTTGCGTTTGGAAGGTATCCATGAAGTTGATGGTATTCTTGCGGATTTGGGTGTTTCTTCACATCAATTTGATACTGTAGATCGTGGATTTTCAATTCGAGAAAACGGTGATTTGGATATGCGAATGAATAGAGAGCAAGAACTGTCTGCCAAAACCGTAGTAAACGACTATGAATATAACGAATTAAGTCGGATTTTTAGAAAGTTTGGTGAACTAAACAATGCTTATGCTTTAGCAAAATCTATAGTTAATTACAGAGAAGAAAAGGTTATTTCAACGACTGAGGACTTGAAAGACGCTGTAAAAGAGCATGTGCCTCCACACAAGAAAAATAAAATATTAGCTCAACTTTTTCAAGCAATTCGTATTGAAGTCAATGATGAAATGAACGCTTTAAAAGATATGCTAAGTCAGTCTGTTGATTTGCTTAAAAAAGGCGGTAGGTTATCTGTGATATCCTACCATTCTTTAGAAGATAGATTGGTGAAAAACCTCATAAAGTCAGGCAATTTCGAAGGAGAAATAGAAAAGGATTTTTATGGTATTCCTAAGCTTGTTCTAAATTCTATTAATAGAAAACCCATCACTGCAACACAAGAAGAATTAGATAGTAATCCACGCTCTAGAAGTGCAAAATTAAGAGTAGGTCAAAAGGTATGAAGGATTTAAAACACACATATCAGCCTAAGAAAGGGTTTCAAAACGGACTTTCCGATTTATTGAGTGGCAAAGTTCTTGAAAAAGGCTTGTTTGAGTTATTGCCTTTCTCTCTTTATATCTGTTTGCTCATAGTGTTTTACATCAATAATTCATACCTAGCCGAAGGTTATGTAAGAACAATTTCATCTTTAGAAAGAGAGCTCAAAGACCTACGTTCAGAATACATTACAACTAAGTCTTTACTGATGTTTCAAAGTAAGCAAACCGAAGTTCAATCTTTAGTGGCTAGTCAAGGACTACAACAAAGTGATTCTCAACCTTTTATAATTCATGCTAACTAATGAAACACTCTAAAAACATAAAAAGACGAGCAGTTGCTATATACCTTTTTATGATTTTGTTGGCGCTTGTTATTATCATCCAACCACTATATACTCAGATTTTTGAGTCACATTTATACAATACTGAGAATTACAATGTCACACGAACTGTCACAGTTCCAGCATCAAGAGGTAACATTTATTCTGATGATTTATCGCTTTTAGCGACTTCAATACCTGAATATGAGATACGTTGGGATGCTAAACAAGTCGATAAAGAATTATTTCTAGATGAGGTTGAAGAGTTATCATCTAAATTATCGGAGCTTTTTAATGATAAACCAGCCTCAGATTATTTCGATTATTTAAGAAAAGTATGGGCTAAACAGAGTCGCTATGCTCTAATAAAAAGAAAAGTAAACTACAATCAACTTAAGTTATTAAAGCAGTTTCCAATTTTTAGTGAAGGCAGATATAAAGGAGGTTTTCAGTATAAGCAATTGAATATACGTCAAAAGCCATTTCAACAGTTGGCAGGTAGAACCATAGGTTATCATAAAAAACAATCCAAGTCGGTTGGTATCGAAGGTGCTTTTAATTATGATTTGAAAGGTAAAAATGGCGAGAGATTAGAACATAGATTGGCAGGTAATGAATGGATGCCTATTCGAGAAAGAGAGTCCTTTCCTGGCAAAGATGTGATTACTACCATTGATATTCGTTTTCAAGATATTGCACATCAAGCCCTCGAGGACAGGTTGTATTTTCATGATGCAGACTTTGGCACTACAATACTTATGGAAGTAGCTACTGGCGAAATTAAGTCAATTGTAAACCTCAAAAAAGTCGATGAAGATAAGTATGTTGAATTTTACAATTTTGCTATCGGAAGAAGTATTGAGCCAGGCTCTACTTTTAAGTTAGCCTCTGTCATTGCAGGACTTGAAGATGGTTTTCTACAGTTGGACGATTCTGTAAATACAACAGGGGGGAAACATAGCTTTTATGATAGAGTTATGCGTGATTCTAAAAAAGGTGGCTATGGTGTTATTTCTTTAGAGGAATCATTTACTAAGTCTTCTAATGTCGGAATTTCAAAACTTATCAATAAACACTATAAAGCCAAGCCTTCGCAATTCGTAGATAGACTTTATAGCATGGGAATTAATGAGCCACTTGGCATTGCATTATCTGGAGAGGCTAAGCCTGCTATAAGACATCCTAAACAATCTTCCAATTGGTCTGGAACTACTTTGCCTTGGATGTCTATTGGTTACGGAATAAAAATGACGCCATTACAAATTCTAAGTTTTTATGCCGCTATCGCTAATGACGGACAGCGTATGAAACCACTTTTTGTAAAGTCTATAATGGCAAATGGTATAACAGAAAAAAACTATAATCCTGAAGTTTTAAACCCATCTATTTGCTCTATGACTACCATTAAAAAAGTTAAGCAAATGCTAGAAGATGTAGTGGAAGATGGGACTGCTAAAAGCATTAAATCTAAGCAGTATAAAATAGCGGGTAAAACAGGTACAGCTCAATTGATAGTTGATGGGGGGTACGACAACCAAAGACACCTAGCATCATTTGTGGGGTACTTTCCTGCAGACAATCCTAAATATGCTTGTATAGTGATGATTAATGACCCCCAAGAAAACGGTAGTTATGGTGGTGATGTTGCAGCACCTGTTTTTAGAACAATTTCTGATTATGTAATGAATACGGACTTAAGTCTACAATCTACAGATACTATCGAAAAGCGACAAATTCCAGTTTCTAAAGATGGCTTTAAGAGGCACTTGGCTAATATCTTCAATACTTTTGATGTACCAACTTCTAGCGATGACGATAGAGCGCAATGGGTTCTTACTAAATCCCAAAAAGAACAGGTAAAACTCCAAACAAGAAATATCACGAGAGATTTAGAAAAAAATAAAATGCCCAACATAAAAGGTATGGGCTTAAATGATGTGTTGTTTTTATTAGAAAATTATGGTTTGAATATCAGCTATTCAGGTCGTGGTAGTGTTAAAGAGCAATCCATCAATAAAGGAGAAAACATAAGAAAAGGACAAAATTTAACCATTGTACTTTCATGAAGTTATTGCAAGACATATTATTTGGGGTAGAGATACTTGAAGTTGCTGGTTCAACTCATGCTGCTATTCCAAACGTCTATTTTGATTCTAGAAATGTCGGAAAAGACGCTTTATTTGTCGCCGTTAAAGGTACAATAAGTGATGGACACGAGTACATCAATCAGGCTATTGAAAATGGAGCAGTTGCCATAGTAGCTGAAGAACTTCCTTTAACAAAACCAGAAGGACTTACCTACATAAGAGTAAACGATAGCTCAAAAGCTTTAGGGGTTATTGCCTCTAATTTTTATGATAATCCTTCTCAAAAATTAAATCTTGTTGCTGTAACAGGCACTAATGGTAAGACATCGGTTGTCAGCTTATTGCATCAGTTTTACCAATCATTAGCTATCAAAACAGGAGTTCTATCAACTATAGTAAACAAGATTGGTTTCCAAGAAGTTCCATCAACACATACTACTCCTGATGCATTAAGTATCAATAAGCTTTTATCTCAAATGGTTGATGAGGGTTGTAAGTTTTGTTTCATGGAAGCAAGTTCTCACGCTATTCATCAAAACCGAATTTCAGGATTACAGTTTAAAGGTGCTGTTTTCACAAACATCACTCACGACCACTTGGATTATCACAAGACATTTGACGATTATATACTTGCCAAAAAAGCACTATTTGATTCACTTCCTTCCGATGCCTTCGCATTAGTTAATAAGGACGATAGACACGGTTTGAATATGCTACACCATTGTGAAGCTAAACAATACACTTTTGCCTTAAAGTCTTCAGCAGATTTTAAAGCTAAAATTATTGAGCATCAATTTGACGGTATGCTTTTAAATGTCGATGACAAAGAAGTTTGGACTAAGCTTATTGGTGAATTTAATGCTTATAACCTCCTCTCCATTTACGCTACAACCCTTCTTTTGGGAGAAGATACTTTTCAATCACTAACAAGTCTTAGCGTCTTGACTAGTGCAGAGGGAAGATTTGAAGTATGCAGAGCTAATGACGGTTGTATTGGCATTGTAGATTATGCTCATACACCCGATGCTTTACTTAATGTGATAAATACCATCAATAAGATTAAGAATAATCAGCAATTGATTACAGTTTTTGGCTGTGGTGGTGATAGAGATAAATCCAAGCGTTCCAAAATGGGGCAAATTGCTTCAGAACTTAGTGACAGAGTCATCATTACTAGTGACAATCCTCGTACTGAAAATTCAGATGATATATTAAATGAAATAGCACAGGGAGTAAACCCTAAACACCTTAAAAAAGTACTAAGTATTTCTGATAGAAAAGAGGCTATTAAAACAGCTTGCTCACTAGCTAACGAAGGAGATGTTATTCTGCTAGCAGGAAAAGGGCATGAAAAATACCAAGAAATCAATGGCCAAAAATTAGCATTTGACGATAAAGAAGAATTAAAAAACACATTTAACCTACTTAGAAAATAATGATTTATTACCTATTTGAATATCTAGAATCCGTATTTCAGTTGCCTGGAGCAGGAGTGTTTCAATATATTTCATTTAGGGCAGCCTTAGCAGTCATTACTTCTTTATTGGTTTCTATGGTGTTTGGCGGTAAGATTATCAATCTAATAAGAAATAAACAAATTGGAGAAGAAGTCAGGACTTTAGGTTTAGAGGGAGAAGCACAAAAGAAAGGAACGCCTACTATGGGAGGCTTAATTATACTTGCAGCTATTCTGTTACCAACTCTTTTATTTGCCAAACTTTCAAACATCTATATCGTCATAATGCTAATCTCTACAGTTTGGTTAGGGCTAATTGGATTCATTGACGATTACATCAAGGTATTTAAAAAAGATAAAGAAGGCTTAGCAGGAAGATTTAAAATTATTGGACAAGTAGGTCTAGGACTCATCATAGGTCTTACTATGTATTTACACGAGGGGATTACTATCAAGGAAGAAATACGAAATATTGATAAAGCCAATACTGAAGTTGTTTTTGGGCAAGAAACAAAGTCACTTAAAACAAGCATACCCTTTGTAAAGAATAATGAATTTGACTACACCACTTTGGTAAGTTGGATGGGAGAAACGGGCAAGAAATACGCTTGGATAGTCTTTGTCTTAATAGTCATTTTTGTGGTTACTGCCGTAAGTAATGGCGCCAATATGACCGATGGTCTAGATGGTCTCGCAACGGGTACTTCAGCCATAATAGGTGCTACACTTGGAATCTTAGCTTATGTGTCTGGTAATGTATTCTTTGCCGACTACCTCAACATAATGTATCTACCAAACTCTGGTGAGTTGGTTATTTATATGGCTGCATTTGTAGGGGCTTGTGTAGGGTTTTTATGGTACAACTCCTATCCAGCTCAAGTATTTATGGGCGATACAGGAAGTTTAGCATTAGGAGGAATTATTGCAGTATTTGCTATTGCTATTAGAAAAGAATTATTAATACCTGTCTTGTGTGGTATTTTCTTGGTAGAGAATTTATCAGTTATGCTACAAGTGGGTTATTTCAAATACACTAAAAAGAAATTCGGTGAAGGTCGTCGAATTTTCAAGATGGCACCATTACATCATCATTTTCAAAAGTTGGGTATGCACGAAAGTAAAATTGTTACTCGCTTTTGGATAGCTGGTGTCATGTTGGCCATATTAACCATTGTCACTCTAAAACTGAGATAATGGGGAAAGTTGTTGTGCTTGGTGGTGGAGAAAGTGGCTGTGGGGCGGCACTATTAGCACAACAAAAAGGATTTGAGGTATTTCTTTCTGATATCGGAAAGATAAAAGAGAAATACAAAAATGTTCTTAAACATAATGCGATTGAATGGGAAGAAGAAAAACACTCTGAAAAGCGTTTTTTCGAGGCAGATATAATTGTCAAAAGTCCAGGTATCCCTGATACTATTCCTTTAATACAAGATTTGAAAAAAGCTTCAGTGCCTATCATTTCTGAAATTGAATTTGCGGCACGATATACCGATGCAAAAATTATTGGCATTACAGGAAGTAACGGCAAAACCACTACTACATTATTAGTAGGCCATTTGCTCAAAAAAGCGGGTTTAAATTTGGGTATTGCTGGAAATGTAGGTGACAGTTTTGCTTTACAAGTAGCCAATGAATCTCATGACTTTTATGTCTTAGAATTAAGCAGTTTTCAATTGGACGGCATAGATAATTTTAAGCCTCACATCGCCATTTTGCTCAATATCACACCAGATCATTTGGACAGATATGCCAATAAAATGGAGAACTACATTCAATCAAAAATGAGAATTACTATGAATCAGACTTCAGAAGATTTTTTAATCTACTGTTCGGATGATAATAACATAACAATGAATTTAAAAACTCAGGCTCAATGTTTGCCATTTTCTATTAAAGAAAATCAAGAGCAAGGAGCTTGTTTAAACAATGACGAGATAGAAATAAATATTAACCAAGAATCATTTAATATGAACATTCAACAATTGGCCCTTCAGGGCAAACACAACATCTACAATTCTATGGCTGCAGCTATTTCAGCTAGGATTTTAGATTTAAACAAAGATTTAATAAGAGAGAGTCTTATTGACTTCAAAAATGTAGAACACCGACTCGAACGAGTCATTAAAGTACACGGTATCGAGTTCATTAACGACTCTAAGGCTACAAATGTCAATTCTACATGGTACGCTTTGGAAAGTATGACTAAAGATACCATTTGGATTGTCGGTGGTGTTGATAAGGGAAACGATTACTCATCACTAATACCTTTAGTCAATCAGAAAGTAAAAGCGATTGTTTGTCTAGGTGAAAATGTAGACTCTATAAAAGCAGCATTTGAAAATTTAGATGTTGATATGCTATTTGCCTCATCTATGGAAGAAGCCGTCAATCAATCTTATGAACACGCTACTAAGGGCGATGCTGTTTTGTTATCGCCAGCATGCGCTAGTTTCGATTTATTCGAAAATTATGAGCACAGAGGTTATGAATTTAAATTATCAGTAAGAAGTTTATAAAGATGAGTAAGCTAAAAAAATACATAAACTTAGAAGGCGATACTCGCATTTGGGGGGTTGTATTTTTTCTATCTATTGTATCTATTGTAGTCGTATATAGTGCAACGGGTGGTTTAGCATATACTTCTTATGGTGGTAACACCTGGCATTTGTTCTTCAAGCATTTCAAGTTTTTAATTGTTGGACTTGTATTAATGTATTTTGTTCATAAAGTGCCACATAAATATTTCTCTCGTTTAGGGCAGTTAGGGTTCATTATTGCCATACCTATACTTTTTTATACTGTTGCATTCGGCACATCTATGAACGATGCTAATCGTTGGATTACTATTGCTGATATGCCGATTAACACTTTTGAAATTGGAAAAATTGCAATTACTATTTTTCTAGCTCGTCAATTGGTAAGATGTCAAAACGAACTTAGTGATTTAAAAACGGTTTCATGGAAATTATTTGCTCCATTAGTATTGATTTGTGCTATTATTTTTCCAGCGAATTTATCAACTTCAGCGATGATATTTTTAGCAGGTCTTATGCTATTGTATCTTGGAGGTGTGCCATTTAAGTATTTGGCTTTATTGTTTGCGAGTATCCTCACATTAGGAGTCTTGGTTATCAGTTTATCCTTAACAGTCCCTGCCGTGCAAAAAACATTCCCTAGAGCACAAACTTGGATCAATAGGATTGTTAATTTCTCTGAAAATAAGACAGTTAAAAGTGATGAAAATTATCAAGTAGCGCATGCCAAGGTTGCTATTGTAAACGGAGGAATAAAGGGTAGAGGACCAGGGAAAAGCACACAGCGTAATGTTTTGCCCTTACCTAATTCAGATTATGTTTATGCTATTCTAATAGAAGAATGGGGTTTCTTAGGAGGTTTTGCAGTCGTCTTTTCCTATGTGGTTTTACTATTGCGGGGTAAACGGATTTTTAATTTAGCTAGTGATCCATTAGCAGCCTATCTTGGGGTTGGTCTTAGTTTATCTATGGTTCTTCAAGCTTTTATAAATATGGCTGTTGCGGTTGATTTTTTCCCAGTAACAGGTCAAACTTTGCCTTTGATAAGTATGGGTGGTGTATCGGTTATTTTTACTTGTATTTCATTAGGGGTAATTCTTAGTACCAGTCGAAGTGTTAACGTTTCTAAAATAAGTGCCAATGTCAGTTAGAGTTATTATAAGTGGCGGTGGCACAGGGGGACATATATTCCCTGCAATTTCTATTGCTAATGAGTTGAAGAAAAGAGTCAAGGATATCGATATTTTATTTGTTGGTGCTAAAGGCCGTATGGAAATGGAAAAAGTCCCTAAGGCTGGTTACTCTATCAAGGGGCTTAACATTAGTGGATTGCAAAGGAGTTGGAAAGATGCTAGAAACATATGGTTTCCTTTTAAATTGATTTCTAGTCTATTCAAGTCGTATTGGATTATTAAAAAATACAAACCCTCTATTGTCTTGGGTACGGGTGGTTATGCCAGTGGACCTCTATTATTTGTAGCCTCTAAACTCTCTGTTCCTGCCCTCATACAAGAACAAAACTCTTATCCAGGCATTACAAACAAATTATTGTCGAAATCGGTTCAAAAAATATGTGTTTCATTCGATAAGATGGAGCGCTTCTTCCCTAAATCTAAACTGATGAAGTTGGGCAATCCTGTTCGTCAAGATTTACTTAATTCTGCAGATAAAAAGACAGAAGCCGTCAAGCATTTCAATTTAGACTCTAGTCGTAAAACGATATTGGTAGTTGGGGGTAGTCTTGGGGCAAGAACAATTAACCATTCCATAGCCGAGCTTGTTCAGCAATTCGAAGAAAAAAACATTCAACTTATTTGGCAGACAGGTCTTTCTTATGAAAGTGATGCCAAGGATTTGTGTCAATCTCTTTCTAATGTACAAGCCCATGCATTTATTTACAATATGGATTTAGCATATAGCGCTGCTGACATAATTATTTCAAGAGCTGGCGCTAGTACAATTTCGGAGCTTTGTATTATCGGTAAACCAGCCCTATTAATTCCATCTCCAAATGTAGCAGAAGACCATCAGACCAAAAATGCAATGGCTTTAATTGAAAAAAATGCTGCCCTGATGGTTAAGGATAGCGAAGCACAAGAGCAATTAGGTCAAGTTATCTTCGATTTATTAGAAAATGAAAACACTCAACAAAACTTAGGAGACAATATTAAAGAGTTAGCCATGCCAAATTCAGCAAAACATATTGTTGATGAGGTGTTAAAATTATTACAAGAAAAATGAATATTAAGTTAGTCGAACATATATACTTTGTAGGGATTGGAGGTATAGGTATGTCAGCTTTAGCACGATATTGCAACGCTAAAGGCAAGAAAGTTAGCGGATACGATAAAACACCATCCCCTATTACCGATGCATTAACAGCAGAAGGTATAAGTTTACATTTTGATGAAAATCATATTCCTAAGTATATAAAAGATGCTGATTTTCAATCAGTCCTTATAGTTTATACTCCTGCAGTAAGTCAAGACAGTCCACAGCTAACTTCTTTTGCATCTAAAAAATGGACTGTTCTAAAACGAGCTGAGTTATTGGGGGTAATTACAGAAGACGCTTACACAATAGCAGTTGCTGGTACTCATGGCAAGACAACCACTTCTTGTATTTTAGCCCATATACTTAAGTATTCTGATATCTATTGCACAGCATTCTTAGGAGGTATTAGCAGTAATTACAATACTAACCTAATTCTTTCCGAATCAGGTGATATTGTTGTTGTGGAGGCCGATGAATACGACCGTTCTTTCTTAAAGCTATCTGCTGATATTTCAATCATCACATCTCTTGATGCCGATCATTTAGACATCTACAACGATGTTGATGATATGAAGAATACATTTAAAGTGTTTGCATCAAATACTAAGCAGAATGGTATGCTGTTGGTAAACAAATCCATCGATGTTGATTTTGAAGCACCCATAGATGGTAGCTTAATGACTTATTCTTCAAAAGTTAGAGCAGATAATATAGCCTTCAACTTACGAATTGAAGACGGCTCACAATATTTTGATGCTAATTTTAAGGAGATTATGCCTGGTCAAGTATATGAATACGTGTTAAAAGATATTCAACTGCAATTGCCAGGAAAGCACAATGTAGAGAATGCTATTGCAGCTATTGTTGTAGCGTCTTCTTTAGGAGCTAAGCCAGAGAAAATAAAAGCTGCTATTAAAGATTTTAAAGGAGTAAAAAGAAGATACGATTTACATGCTAAGGGTAAGTATGTGTATATTGATGATTATGCCCACCACCCTGAAGAAATTAAAGCAACACTAGTAGCGACTAAAGAGATTTTTCCAGAAAAAAAGATAACGGTAGTATTTCAGCCTCATTTGTACTCAAGAACTAGAGATTTTGCCGCTGAATTTGGCGACTCTTTATCACTAGCAGATGAGGTGTTGTTGTTGGATATTTATCCAGCAAGAGAAATGCCTATTGAAGGAGTAAATTCTGAAATGCTACTTACTCAAGTGGTAGATTGTGAAAAGTCCTTGCTTAAGAAATCCGATTTAGTTGAGGAATTAACTAACCCTAAAAGAGAACTTCTACTGACCCTAGGCGCCGGAGATATTGACCAATTCGTTGAACCATTAAAACACTATTACGTCAATGAAATGGATTAAAATTATATCACAATTTTTATTTGTAGGAGGTATCATTTTTTTGTTAGCTTTTACCAATACCCGCTATAGCAATAATACCTGTATAGATTACCGTATAAATCTAGCTGACGAAAACACTTCACTAATAACTAGAGGTGAGATAATATTAATTATGGAGTCAATTCAAGATAGTATTGTAGGAATATCTATTACCGAAGTACCTATCTATGAAATTGAGCGTAAAATAGAGAGTTTAAATGATGTGCAAAACGCTGAGGTTTACATCAATATGGAAGGAATGTTACATATAGATGTTATTCAGAAAAAGGCTATTGTACGAATAAGTCCAAAAGAAGGTAAAGACTTTTATATGGATTCTGAAGGTTCAATCTTTGGATTGTCACATAACTACACAGAACACCTTCTTATAGCTAATGGAAACATACAAGATAGCACAGATTACATGACTGTTTTGGACTTGGCAAAATACATATCTTCTGATAGCCTTTGGAATGCTCAAATTGTACAGATTTATCTAAAAGACAATAAAGAAATAGAACTTGTACCTAGAGTAGGGAATCATACTATATTGTTAGGAGACATAACTAACTATCAAGAGAAACTCAGCAAGCTCTACTTGTTTTATGAGAAAGGGGTTAATCAAGTTGGCTGGAATGATTATAAAGAAATTAACCTAAAATTTAGGAATCAAATTGTTTGTGTAAAAAGATAATTATGGAAAACAATACAAAAATAGCAGTCGGTTTAGATATTGGTACAACCAAAATCACAGTCATCGTTGGTCAAAAAAATGAACACGGAAAGATTGAAATACTTGGAATGGGTAAAGCCCCGTCAACAGGTGTTATGCGTGGGATAGTTGCCAATATTGATAAAACTACACAGTCTATCAACAAAGCCTTAGAAGAGGCTATAACTTCTTCTGGTATGCAAGTTAAGAATGTCAATGTTGGTATTGCTGGACAGCACATCAAAAGTTTACAGCATCGAGGGCAATTAGTTAGAGAAAATTTAGAAACTGAAATTAACGATGCCGATATAGATAAGTTGATGCAAAATATGTATAAACTTGTTATGGTGCCTGGTGAAGAAATCATTCACGTAATACCTCAAGAATACATAGTTGATAAACAGGATAACTTCCCTGACCCTCGTGGTATGGTAGGTGTTCAGTTAGAAGCCAATTTTCATATTATAACGGGGCAGACTGCTGCGATTTCAAATATCAAGAAATGTGTTAATAATGCTAGTCTAGCTATGACAGGATTGACGCTTGAGCCTTTAGCCTCAGCAACCTCTGTTCTTGACCATCAAGAATTAGAAGCTGGTGTAGCTTTAGTAGATATAGGTGGAGGAACAACCGATGTAGCAATTTTTAAAGATGGCATCATACGTCATACAGCCGTAATCCCGTTTGGTGGCAATATTATTACTCAAGACATAAAGGAAGGTTGTTCAATACTAGAAAACCAAGCTGAGCTTTTAAAAATAAAGTTTGGTTCAGCCTTGGCAAGTCAAAATAAAGAAAATGAAATCGTTTCAATTCCTGGTCTAAGAGGTAGAGACCCTAAAGAAATATCCTTAAAAAATCTAGCTAATATCATTCAAGCTAGAGTAGAAGAAATTATAGAATTAGTACATCACGAAATCAAAAATTCTGGTTACGAAAATAAACTCATTACGGGCATAGTGCTTACAGGTGGTGGTAGTCAGCTCAAGCACATAGGTCAATTGGTTGAGTTTCATACTGGTATTGAATGTAGAATAGGATATCCTAATGAACACATTGCCTCTACTTCACCAATTGATGTAAGTAGTCCAATGTATGCTACTGGAGTAGGATTAGTGATGAAATTTTTAGAAGAAGAAAATGGCGATGAATTGAGGAGTGTCCAAAAAGTCGGAACATCTAACGCTGGTTTGGGTGATTTTTTCAAAAAAATGCTCGATAAAATCGACAAATATTTAACAAATGATGAATAAACTGAACTATTAATAACTAATAATTAAAACAATGACAAACGAAAGCGTATTAGCATTCGATCTACCAAAAAACCAATCTTCAGTTATCAAGGTAATTGGAGTAGGTGGAGGTGGAAGTAATGCTGTAAACTACATGTACGAAAATGGTATTGATGGCGTAGATTTTGCGGTTTGTAATACAGATTTACAAGCCTTAGAAGCTAGCCCAATAACCACAAAAATTCAAATAGGTGCCGAAATAACAGAAGGACTTGGTGCTGGTGCCAATCCTGAAGTTGGTCGCCAAGCTGCAGAAGAAAGTATCGAACGTATTGAAGAACTGCTGGAAAGCAATACCAAGATGCTATTTATCACTGCTGGTATGGGCGGTGGAACAGGAACAGGTGCTGCGCCTGTAATTGCTCGAGCTGCTCGTGAAAAGGAAATATTAACGGTAGGTGTTGTTACTGTTCCATTTTGGACTGAAGGAGGACACAGAAAAAAGTATGCCGAAAAAGGTTTGGAAGACTTGAGGGCAAATGTTGACACTCTATTAGTAATTAATAATGATAGACTCATTGAAGTATATGGCGATTTGACTTTAAGTCAAGCCTTTGCCAAAGCCAATGAAGTCTTGAATACTGCTACAAAAGGTATTGCAGAGGTTATTTCTCAAACATTGATGGTAAATATTGACCTTAACGATGCTAAGCGTGTACTAAAAGATAGTGGTAGCGCTGTTATGGGACAGGCTTATGCATCTGGTGAAAACCGTGCTATTGATGCTATTGAGGCAGCCTTAGATTCACCGTTATTACACGACAATAACATCAAAGGTGCTCAGCAGGTTCTATTGAAAATAGTTACAGGTTCTGGTGAGAAAGAGATTAGAATGACAGAGTTGTTCAGTATCAAAAAACACATACAAGATGTTGCAGGTTCTGATGTCAATATTATTGAAGGAATCGGTGTTGAAGAAGGAATGGACGATGAAATAAGCGTAACAGTTATTGCAACTGGTTTTAAGGTCAATAAAAACATTGGACCAGCTAAACCGATAACTCCTAAAATCTATGAGTTAGATAAAGACGAGCAAATTGAAGAAGTTACAACAGAAGAACAAAGTGTTGAGCTTAGTTCAGAAGATACTGAAACTGTTGATTCTTTCGAGTCTATATTTGATACTAGAACTGATGAATCTAATGAGCAACCACAAGGAACTTTGAATTTTAATACGGAAGAAGAATCACCTGTTTTGAATTTTGAGCTCGAAGAAGAAGGTTCTGAAGAAGGCCCTATAGACTTTCCAATTGCTGTTGAAAATGTTCAGCAAGAAGAATCTATCAATTTGACGAGTGAAAATGTAGATGACAATGACGAAGTAGTAGTTCATACTTTAGAATTGGAAGAAGAATCTCCAGAAGATGTAATTACAGATTTAAAAGATGATATGGAAAAGGAAGAATTCACTCAAATAAATCATGGTATTTCTGCTGAGCAAATGGCTTTAAGAAGTCGTCAGCGTATGGAAAGGCTTAGAGAAATAACGGTAAAATTACGCACGCCTTCTGGACTTACAGACTTAGAAAGCGAACCAGCTTATAAAAGAAGAGAAGTTGAGTTAGATGACGTAGCACACTCTTCAGAGTCCGACAATTCCTCTTACGTATTAGGAGAAGACGATGATAAAAATGTAGGACTTAAGCCAAATAATTTTTTGCACGATAACGTTGACTAATTATGGATATTAATCAATTAATAAAGGAAGCAATGTTGGCTAAAGATTCGGTACGCTTGTCATCTTTAAGAGCTATAAAGTCAGCTTTTTTAGTGGCGCAAACCGAAAAAGGTGCTGGCGAACTTGATGATGCTGCTAAGCAGAAAATCATACAAAAGCAAGTCAAGCAAAGAAAAGATGCAGCCGCCATTTATTTGGAGCAAAATCGACAAGATTTAGCCGATGATGAGTTGGCACAAGTTGCTATACTCGAAGAATTCCTTCCAGAGCAGTTAAGTGAAGATAAAATTCGAGAAGTCGTTACTGCTATAATAGCTCAAGTAGGAGCTAGCAGTATGGCTGATATGGGTAAAGTTATGGGCTCAGCCAACCAGCAGTTGGCAGGTAAAGCCGACGGCAAACTCATTGCACAAATTGTAAAATCACTATTGTCATAGTAAAAATTAATGTTCAGTTAAAAAGCCTCAACATATTGTTGGGGCTTTTTTTATTATATTTTAACTTTTAAACCCATAATACCATGAACAAGACACTTATAATAATTCTGTCTATTACCTTTTTTTCAAATTTTTCCTATTCTTCATCTCTTAGCAATGTAATTTTTATAAATAACGACTCTGTATATGAACAGGTTGATGTATTTCCAGAGTTCGTGGGGGTGTGGATGCTATGACAAGTTATATCCAAGAGCGTATGGTTTATCCTAAAGAAGCTATAGCTAACAAAGAAACAGCTCGAGTTTTTGTCTAATTTGTTGTCGATAAATCGGGTAGTGTTAAAGACGTGCAATTGAAAAGGCAAGAAAAAAAATACTTTGATGATGAAGCAATAAGAGTTGTTTCAGAAATGCCTAAATGGAAAGCGGGATTGTTGAACTGGAAATACGTGAATACTAGATTATTCCTGCCTATTGTTTTTAAACTATAAATCACTTCCATTCCCAGCTTTCAATAAGTCGATATATATCGTCTTTTATGAAATTGGTAATTGGAGTTATGGAGTCGTTTTGAGCTGAATTAAAGTATAAAGCACCTCTTACAAAATGATTTAAACTGTCGGTTAAGTAAAACTGCATAGGTGTTGCTGTACTTCCTTGAAAAGTATAAACCATACCATACACCTTTAAGGAATCTTTAATAAAGACTTGTTCGCTAATAGCTTCTGCAATTTGGGCATGTTTGTAGGCAAGTAGTCTGCTATCTTCTGTATATTTATTCAAATCACGCTTAAGGTGTTTATAGCTCATATGTACTTTGCCATTGAAGTTATTAAATTCTAAATCAAACCAACATTTATTTTCGTATTTAAAATTGATGTTACTGTAATCGGGTTGCTGAAAACTATATGGACAACTACTTTCAAATAATGTTGTGCTTTGCTCAGGCAAATCCACTCTAGAATACCCCCAAGGTTTAGGAGTGTAGTCATTGTTACAAGCAATAAAGATTAAAGCACAAAAAAGGTAAAGTTTATTGCTCATTAATAGTAACTTTTATTCGTTTAACTCTTGTTTTATCTACAGATTCTATTGTAAAAGAATATTGCTCATAGTTCAGTATCTCTCCATTTTCAGGTATGTTTCCTTTCATTTCAAGTATTAGTCCAGCAAGGGTGTCGGATTCTCCTTTAATAGGATCAAAAAAGTCGATTTCTCCATCTATAGTCTTTAGTACGTCATTCAAAGATGTCTTGCCTTCAAAAATATAATTAGAGCTGTCTAGTTTAGAGAATTGTATACCATCATCATCAAATTCATCGTTTATATCTCCTACAATTTCTTCAATAATATCTTCGAGTGTAACTATCCCTGAAGTGCCTCCATATTCATCAACTACAATGGCTAGATGTATTTTTTTCTCTTGAAATTCTCGCATTAAATCATCAATCATTTTCCCCTCAGGAACAAAAAACGGAGTTCTTATTAAATTACTCCATTCAAAATCTGTATGATTTAGAAATGGTAATAAATCTTTGATATATAGTATGCCTATTACTGTATCAAAATTCTCTCTGTAAACTGGAATTCTTGAATAGCCACTTGAAATAACTAATTTTTTGACAACTTCAAATGGGGTGTTTTGCTCAAGAGCACTTACATCGACTCTTGATTTCATAATTTCTTTTACTTGAATATTGCCAAATTCAACGATACTTCTAAGAATTCTTTTTTCTTCTTCTTTGGTGTCATTCTCTCCTGCCAAATATAGTGCTGAAGACAAGTCATCAACAGATATTTGATAGCCCTTAGTGTTAAAACGTTTTTCGATTATAGATGTTGATGAAACAAGAAGTTGGCTAAGTGGTTTAAATAGAGTACTTAGTAAGCTTAATGGGCCACTCATTCTTTTAGCAAAGGTTAAAGTTTTTTGATTGGCATAAACTTTTGGAATGACCTCACCTAACAAAAGTAATGCGAATGTGACAACAACTACTTGAATAACAAAGCTGAAAATTGGATGTTGAGTATAATCCAATAAACTATCGGTCATGTAGGTAGAGAGTATAATAATGGCTACATTGATAAAGTTGTTTGATATCAATATTGTTGCCAATAAATGATTGGGTTTCTGTAGTAGTTTTTTAATCTGCGTGAAACTTGTTTTGTCTTCTTCTTCCTTCCATTTCGAAGCGTCTAATGAAAAATAAGCTACTTCAGAACCTGATATCATTGCAGAGCAAAACAATAAGGATAACATTGCTATACTTGCCAACAACAAGTTTAGGTCTATGCTATTAGTAGTTAAATTTTGTATTAAAAGAGTGAGTTGCTGAGGGTCTTCGTCCAAAAGTAGGGTGTTTAGTTAGTCTTAAAACGGTAAATCGTCATCAGCTGACTCTTGAATTGGTGGTGTTGAATTGGTAGACGCTTCAGTTTCAGTACTTTCAACATTGTCCGACTTTTTACCTAACATTTCTAAACTGTCGCAAATAACTTCGGTAGTATATCGAGTTACTCCATCTTTATCTTCCCAAGAACGAGTACGCAGTCGCCCTTCTATATAGACGCTATTTCCTTTTTTGAGGTAGGGTTCTACCACTTTTGCCGCTAATCCACCTCGAGTAACAACAGTATGCCATTCGGTTTGAGTGACTTTTTCGTTAGTGTCTTTTTTAGTGTATGTTTCGGAAGTTGCCAATGGGAATCTCGCCAAAGAGCCACCATTTTCGAAGTGTCTTACCTCGGGATCTTTACCCAAGTTTCCAACTAAGATTACTTTATTTACGCTAGCCATTTTTTTATGTTTTTAAGTTTTGCTTATAGTCAAATATAGCCTAATTATTATAGCAATCAAATTTTAGCTTGAATAAATTTTTCGATGAGTCTTGATACGGCAAGCTTATCTATAGTTTCAATTTTAATTTTTTGAAAGTTTGATGCGGGAAGTGTGTTTTGACACTTGATTTCCCAAAATCGAGCATTAATTTTTCTGTGACTTAAAATGTGCTTAAATTCACTAATTGATTCTATACTAAAGTCAATACCCTTAACCCATGATTCAAATTGATTGTGGTTTAAAATTTCTTCAGTATTCTTTAAATCATTAGTCGTTATTAGTGGAAATTCATACATATTTTGCCATATACCATCGTTTGCTCGTTTATTGACTAAAGTGTATCCATTCATTTTGAAAAAGAAATATTCGAAAAAAACGGTTTTCACCTTGACTTTGCCTTTTTTAACAGGCAAAAGATGAATGGTGTTATTAGCAAAAGCAACACATTCATCTCTTAATGGGCAACTATTACAATTGGGTTGCTTTGGTTTACACATTTGAGAACCAAACTCCATAATTGCTTGGTTGTGAGTGTCAGGTTCTTTTTTTACCAATAGTGTTTTTGCTATCTCAGAAAATTCCCTTTTACCTTTAGAGGTGTCAATAGGGGTGTCTATGCCATAAAAACGTGAAAGCAGTCTAAAAACATTACCATCTACTACAGCATAGGGCAATTTGAAAGCAAAAGATGCAATTGCGGCTGCTGTATATTCTCCTACGCCTTTTAGCGTGATGATGTCCTTGTATTCTTTTGGAAAGAAACCAGCTTGGTGTATTTGTTTGGCAGCAAAATGCAGATTTCTTGCTCTAGAGTAATAACCCAATCCTTGCCATAATTTCAAAACTTCTTCTTCATTAGCATTGGCTAGTTCCGAAACGCTTGGAAATGTTTTAATAAATTTCTGATAATATGGGAGTCCTTGTTTTACTTGAGTTTGTTGTAAAATAATTTCTGAAAGCCATATCTTGTAAGGGTCTTTGGTATTTCTCCACGGCAATTCCCTTTTATGTTGGAAGTACCATTTAATAATTTTAGAAGAGAAAAAATCCATAAAGTCGTAAATTCTAGCGAGTTATAGTGATAAAACACATCTGATTTAAATAAAAGTCAGTATATTTGCACGCGAAATTAAGATATTTAAACATCTTTTAAATCCATTTAATTATGACAAAGTTAGAAATCGTTAATTCCATTTCTGATAAAATCGGTGTAGAAAGAGTCGATGTGCAAGCTGTAGTTGAAGCCTTTATGCACGAAGTTAAAAATTCTTTGTCTAGTGGAGAAGATGTTTTCTTAAGAGGGTTTGGTTCATTTATTGTTAAGCAAAGAGCACAAAAAACAGGTAGAGATATATCTAAAAATACAACGATTATCATACCAGCTCATAATGTTCCTGCGTTTAAGCCTTCTAAAGAATTTGTAAATAAAGTTAAAACAAACGTTCAGTTATAAAATTACTGAATATAAAAGAGATTTAAAAATATTTAAAACACAACGTTATGCCAAACGGTAAAAAAAGAAAAAGACATAAGATGGCTACTCACAAACGTAAAAAGCGTTTAAGAAAAAATAGACACAAGAAAAAATAGTCTTTGTACTATTTTAGTATCAATTTGAGAACATCTATCCCCTAGATTTGTTCTCACAGCCGTAATTATTTTGAAATATGAATTGCTAGTAGATTCTAGACCTAATGAGGTCGTCATTGCCTTGTTGAAAGACAAGAAATTAATAGAACTACACAAAGAACCAATAGGAACAAAGTTTTCCGTTGGTGATATTTTTCTAGCTAAAGTTAAGAAGATTATCACTGGACTGAATGCTACTTTCGTAGACGTAGGCTATGAAAGAGATGGTTTCCTTCATTACCTAGACTTAGGTGTTAAATTCAAAACTTTTCAGAAATTTACATCAAGAAATCTTGGAGGAAAACTTAATACCGCTTCCTTAAAAAACTTCAAGCTAGAGGAGGAAATTGATAAATCAGGTTCTATTACAGATGTTCTGCAATCTGGTAATCAAATTCTTGTACAAGTTGCCAAAGAGCCCATCTCTACAAAAGGCCCTAGACTGACTACCGAACTAACTATTGCTGGTAGATACATGGTTTTAGTTCCTTTCTCTAATAAAGTTTCAGTTTCTCAAAAAATAGAATCCAACGAGGAGAAAAAGAGATTAAAAAAACTTGTTCAAAGCATTAAGCCACCAGGCTTTGGTGTTATTATAAGAACCGTTGCTGAAGGTAAAAAAGTAGCTGACTTAGATGCTGATATTAAGTATCTATACAAAAAATGGCAAACCTTATTTAAGCAAACTAAAAAAGGAAATCCTCCTTATAAAGTTCTTGGAGAGCTTGGAAGAACTGCATCTTTACTTAGAGATGTATTGAATGATGACTTTGTTAGTATTCTCGTTAATGATGAAAAACTTCATGATGAAATAAAAGATTACATAACGACAATATCTCCTGACCAAGCAAAAATTGTTGGTATGTACACGGGCAAGATTCCACTTTTCCAAAAATTCCAAATTGAAAGACAAATCAAGTCTTCCTTTGGAAAGTCAGTAACTATGCGTAAAAGTACTTACTTAGTTATTGAACATACAGAGGCTATGCACGTCATCGATGTCAATAGTGGAAAGCGTGTCAATTCAAAGCAAGACCAAGAAGCTAACGCTTTAGAGGTTAACCTAATTGCTGCTGAAGAAGTTGCACGTCAGTTACGATTGCGTGATATGGGTGGTATCATTGTAGTTGACTTCATTGATATGTATAATGGTGAGAATAGGAAAAAGTTATTCGAAGCATTAAAAGAATTTATGGCTGATGATAAGGCTAAGCACCATATTTTACCGCCATCACGTTTTGGACTTATTGAAATAACAAGACAGCGTGTTCGACCAGAATTGAATATTGAAACTAAAGAAGGTTGTCCTAATTGTAAAGGAACGGGTAAAATAGAAGCTAGTATTTTGTTAATTGATGAAATAGAGCAAAAGTTAGCTAAGGCCACCAACAAGAGTAACGATATCATCTTAAAAACCCATCCTTTTGTTGCGAGTTATATCAATAAAGGTTGGTTCAAAAATCAAAGAAAAACTTGGTCTAAAGAATTCGGTTGTAAACTACAAGTAGAAGAAGATACTACTTATCATCTTTTACAGTATCGCTTTTTTAACAAGGAACGTAAAGTAATTACAACCTAAGTATTTACGCTTTTTAATTTGCTTAATTTTTTGCGGTACTTTATTAGTGGAATTAGTGCTATGCATAAAAATATAGCCCCTAATAAATAGCCATACCTTACATTATCACCACTATTAAAGTAGGGTAAGGATAGGCTAGTGATTAATGCTGTTCTGATGAGGATACTAACTGAATTAAAGACGCTGCCAGTTCTTCCAATGATATCGTTAGATACCTTTTCAAAAAGGAATGTGATTCTTAAAATGCGTGTGCCAGCATTACTCAGTCCAATTAGAAGACTAACAGCGAAAAAAGCAGTGACACTCTTAGAATAAGTTAGAAGCAGACAGCCTCCAATTGTAGCTACCATCAAAATGATGATGTTTGTTATGATATTATTCTTACCCATTACCTTGCGTATTCCAAAACCTGCTAATAAAGCACCTATAGAATAATATACTTCAGAAGATGCAAAGACATCTCCACCTTCTTTTAAATAGTTGCTGACATAAACGGGAACCAACACAAACATTTCTACTATTAAAAAAGTAAAAATTGCGTAAGAACAAACTCCAAAAATAAAAATCAGGGAGTTCTCCTTTAGAAAAGAAAATCCTTTTATCAGACGACTGAACATGTTTCCTCGGTCAATTTTCTTTTTTACTATAGGTTTATGCTTAATAAATAGGATAATTATGAAAGCCAAAACATAGGTAAAAGCATCCATTAAAAATATCTCGTGTATTTGCCAAGCCTGTATGTCGAAAGGCATTTGAATCTTTAATCCTAATAAATTTAAGATGCCATTTTCTGTGCCAGTCAATAATATAGCAGCAAAGGCACCAGCAAAAATACTCGTTGATTGCCCTTGTATTTCGATGTACGCATTTAGCTTAGCGTAATTTTTTGGCTCTGTTATCTCTTGACCAAATGCATAAAGGTTGGGATAGTGAACATTATAATGAAACATAGTCGTTCCAAATACTCCCATTACTAATGTCCATGGTGTTTGACCACAACTCATTCCATACAAAGCGATACTTCCGATAATAAAAGCACAAGCTAAATTAGAGTATAAGAACATTTTTTTTCTTGAATACCTATCTATAAGAGTGCCTGAGTATAAACCCCAAAATAAACTTACAAATGTTAAAATAGCATAAGCTTTAGCATATGTTCCTCCCATACCTAGTATATCTGCAAAGTACCAAGGAATAGCAATCATACTAATGCCTTGAGCAAAGCCTGATATGATATTAGCTACAAATAATAAGCCTATTGCTTTTTTATTTTTCATTGGGTACAAAAATACTACCTTTGAAATGATGAATAGCAAAATATACGATGTAAAAATTGTAAAAGAGCGAATTAGACATTATTGTGCAGTAATGGATCGTTGTCAATATCAGGTAATTACAAAGCTTAAGTCCTATGGAGTGAGTGATTCTCTAGCTGATGAAATTTTAATTGAATTGATACAGAATAAATACCTTGATGAAGAACGCTTTGCACGTTCTTTTTGTAGCGGAAAATTCAAAATAAAACGCTGGGGACGAAAAAAGATAGCTTTCGAACTATCTAAACTGAAAGTGCCAAAAAGCTGTGTTTCACTAGGCATGTTGGAGATAGATGATGCAGATTACAAGGATGTCATAAAGCATTTAGCGAATAAGAAAATGGCTTTGTTAAAGGATAAAAACACCTTTGTTAGAAAGAAGAAAGTCGTTAATTATTTGATTAGAAAGGGCTACGAATCTGAGCTGGTCTGGTCTTACGTTCACAAACTTTAAAACACTAAATTTGCCTCAATGGTTACAGCAGAACAGATAGACGATATTAAAAAAAGAATAGCTGACTTAGAAGGCTTTTTATCTATAAAAGAAAAGAAAGAATTTGTAGCCGTTGAGGAGTTAAAAACACAAGCTGTTGATTTTTGGGATAACCCTAAATCTGCCGAAACTCACTTAAAAAACATCAATAAACAAAAGGTATGGGTTGTTGCTTTTCAAGAGGTACAAAGTGCTTTTGACGACCTTTCTGTACTTTTTGATTTCTTTCAAGAAGGAGAAGTAGATGAAGATGAAATAAATAAAAGTTTTGACTCTACCTTACTTAAAGTTGCTGACTTAGAGTTCAAAAATATGCTAAGCGGCGAAGAAGATAATCTCTCGGCAGTGATGACTATAAATCCGGGTGCTGGAGGAACAGAAAGTCAAGATTGGGCTGAAATGCTTATGCGTATGTACATCATGTGGGGAGAAAAAAATAAGTTTAAAGTCAAAGAGCTAGACTTTCAAGCTGGAGATGCTGCAGGTATAAAGTCGGTAACCTTACAATTTGATGGTGATTTTGCTTTTGGTAATTTAAAAGGTGAAAATGGAGTACACCGATTAGTTCGTATTTCTCCCTTTGACTCTAATGCTAAACGACATACTTCTTTCACTTCGGTTTTTGTATATCCTTTGGTAGATGAATCCATAGAAATAGAGATTAATCCTGCCGACATCAGTTGGGACACTTTTCGTGCTGGTGGTGCTGGCGGACAAGGAGTTAATAAAATCGAAACGGCAGTTCGATTAAAACATGCTCCTACTGGAATTATAATTGCTAATTCAGAAACGCGTTCTCAGCTTGAGAATAAAGAGAAAGCCATGCAATTGTTAAGGTCTCAGTTATACGAGATAGAATTACGGAAAAGACAATCTGAAAGAGATAAGATTGAAGGTAGCAAGAAAAAAATAGAATGGGGTTCTCAAATTAGAAACTATGTTTTGCATCCCTACAAAATGGTTAAGGATTTAAGAACAGAACATGAAACGTCGAATACACAAGCTGTTCTTGATGGTGAAATCAATGATTTTATCAAAGCATATTTAATGGAATTTGGTCAAAAATAAAATTATGGAAGTAACAATTTATCACAACCCCAGATGTAGAAAGAGCAGAGAAGCCTTATCTTTTTTAGAAAAAAAGTCGTGTAAAATTACAGTTGTAGAATATTTGAAAGACTTATTGTCAATTGAAGAATTAAGGGCATTGCTTAATGACTTAAATATTAGGCCGATTGAGCTTGTTCGTAAAAATGAAAGTATTTGGAAAGAGCAATTCAAAGGCAGAGATTTGAGCGATACAGCAATTATAGAAGCGATGGCTCAAAATCCTAAATTAATTGAACGACCCATAATAAAAAGTAAGAAAGGTGTTGTTGTAGGAAGGCCTTTGGAAATGGTACAAGAAGTAATTTAAACTATTCGAGGTCTTCTACCAAGTTACGATTCTTGTATGACTCGATAAACCAAGCGCCAATCCAATATGGTAAAAAACTAATAATGAAGGTTAATAACCAAAACGCCATACCAGCGATAACTAAAAAGAGGACAAAACCTATAAACATATCTTTATATATTTGAATTAACTTTGTACAAAAGTAAGTGTTAATATTCTAATAAAAAAATCATGAGCTATAGAATTGAGAAAGATACCATGGGCGAGGTAAAAGTACCTGTCGAAAAGTATTGGGGTGCCCAAACAGAACGTTCTAGAAACAATTTTAAAATTGGTCAATCAGCAAGTATGCCGCTAGAAGTAGTCTATGGTTTTGCATACCTTAAAAAAGCAGCGGCTCATGCCAATTGCGAGTTAGGTGTACTTTCGTCAGAAAAAAGAGATTTAATCTCTGCTGTTTGCGATGAGATATTAGAAGGTAAACACGATGATGAATTCCCATTAGTAGTATGGCAAACGGGTTCAGGCACACAATCTAATATGAATACCAATGAGGTGATAGCTAACCGAGCTCACGTTTTAAATGGTGGTAGTTTAAATGATGAAAATAAATTTATTCATCCTAACGATGATGTCAATAAATCTCAATCTTCTAATGATACTTTTCCTACAGGCATGCATATTGCCGCTTATAAAATGATTGTAGAAACTACTATTCCTGGAGTAGAAAGGTTGAGGGATACTTTAGATGAAAAATCTAAAGCATTTATGCATGTAGTTAAAATAGGTAGAACACACCTAATGGACGCTACACCATTGACGTTAGGTCAAGAATTTTCTGGATATGTTTCACAGCTAGACCATGGGTTAAAAGCACTTAAAAATACTTTAGCCCATCTTTCAGAACTTGCTCTAGGTGGTACAGCTGTAGGAACAGGAATTAATACTCCAGAAGGTTATGCCAATCTTGTTTCTAAAAAAATTGCTGAATTTACACAGCTACCATTTGTATCAGCAGACAATAAATTTGAAGCTTTAGCTGCTCATGATGCTATTGTTGAGTCTCATAATGCTTTGAAGCAATTAGCGGTTTCTCTAAATAAAATAGCCAATGATATCCGTTTACTAGCATCAGGACCACGAAGTGGAATTGGTGAAATAATAATACCATCTAATGAACCCGGTTCGTCAATAATGCCAGGTAAAGTTAACCCTACACAATGTGAGGCACTAACTATGGTATGTGCTCAGGTTATGGGTAATGATGTAGCTATTGGTGTTGGTGGAATGCAAGGTCATTATGAACTAAATGTCTTTAAGCCGATGATGGCAGCTAACATTTTACAGTCGGCACGATTGATTGGAGATGCTTGTGTATCTTTTAAGGTTAATTGTGCAGAAGGCATAGAACCTAATTATGACAATTTAAAAAAGAACTTAGATAATTCTTTGATGTTGGTAACCGCTTTGAATACTAAGATAGGTTATGAAAAAGCAGCAAAAATTGCTAAGACGGCTCACCAAAATGGGACAACATTAAAAGAAGAGTCTGTCAATTTAGGATACCTTACTGCTGAAGAGTTCGATGAGTGGGTTCGCCCTGAAGATATGTGTGGTAGTCTAAAAAAATAGACTACACATATTCGTCTCCTTTATCTCTTTTTATATCGTTAACAAATTGCTTAATCTGTTGCTCGTCTTCTTTTTTACAGATAAGTAGGGTGTTTTTATTATCGATTATAATATAATCTTCCAGACCTTGAATAACTACAACTTTATCATTAGGCGCATTGATAATGTTATTTTTAGAATCATAAATCATAACATAATTGCCAACAATTCCATTTTGACTTTCATCTAGTTTTAAATGACCATATAATGAGCCCCAAGTACCTAAATCACTCCAACCAAAGTCAGAAGGGTAAACAAAGACATTATCAGCCTTCTCCATTAAGCCGTAGTCTATAGAGATGTTTTTACAACCAGGGAAAATGCGATTAATGAACTCCTCTTCTTCATCTGTATTGTAATAATCGTTACCATCTTCAAATCTATCGTATAAATCTCTCAAGTGTTTCCTGAGTCCAAGAGTAATAGCTTTGGCACTCCATATAAATATTCCAGAATTCCATAAAAAGTCACCGCTTTCTAAAAATTGTTGTGCTAGTTCTAAGTTAGGTTTTTCTGTAAATGTTTTGACACTATGTATGTTATAATGAAGTTCAGAATTTTCTTCGTTGAACTGTATATACCCATAGCCAGTGTCTGGTCTTGAAGGTTTTATACCTAAAGTTAAAAGCATATTATTTTTTGAACACACTTCAAAACAATCAGTAACAATTTTTGTGAATTCATCTTCATTACTAATCAAATGGTCTGAAGGCGTAACAATGATATTAGCATCAGGGTTCTTCTGATTTATTTTGAAAGAGGCATAGGCAATACATGGAGCCGTATTTCTCATTGAAGGCTCACACAAAATATTGTCTTCCAATATGTCGTTGAGTTGTTCTAAACATAAATCCTTGTATTTTGCATTGGTAACAACAAGGACATTTTCTGCAGGACAACATTTTGCTAAGCGTCTAAAAGTTTGTTGAATCAGTGTCTCTCCTGTGCCTAGTATATCTAAAAACTGTTTTGGAAATGTACTTCTACTCATTGGCCAAAATCTTGATCCAATTCCTCCAGCCATTATGACGGCGTAGTTGTTTGTGTTCATAATAAGTTTATTATTCTTCAAAAATACAAAATCAAATCTGTACTTCTGTTAAGGGGTTAAAAAGATAAATCCTATTGTTATTTAAGGACTTGCACTGAAAACGTGTTCTAATTTTCTTTTCCTTGATATATCGTTTGCCATTGGGTATTGAAAAAATACTACCATCAGGAATATCAGAGATGGTGAGCGTAGGATTTTTATCGTATTTCCTTAACGTTTTTACTAGTGTATAATCTGAGCTACTAGATGCTTTGGGATTTTTCAAGTGAATTGCCAAGCATTGCTGTATATCATTTGGAAAAATAGGGATAAACCCAAGCATAAGTGTTTTAAATTCACTTTTCCATTCTTTTCCGTGCGGAGCAACTCTAGAAGAATATTTATCAGTAATCATCATATGTGCTATTTCGTGGGTTAGCGTAATTAAAAATGAGTAAGGATTTAAGTCCTCATTTATAGTGATATAATGTTTGTTTTGAAAATACCGATAATCTCCCAATTTACTTGATCTCGATTTTTTTACAGTTAATGTGCAATCATAATTTGTTAGCCATTTAGAAATGGTTTGTACCGATTGGGCAGGTAAAAAGTGATTTAAAGACTCCATTAGCTTAATAATTGATAGGCAATGAAACTTGCTAAATAAGCTAATGCACTCATGTATACAAATTGAATGACAGGCCATTTCCAGCCATTGGTTTCTCTGAAAACAATAGCCAATGTGCTCATGCATTGCATAGCAAAGGCATAAAATAACATTAATGATAGTGCAACTGCAGGTGTAAAAAATGCTTCTCCCGTGTCTGGGTTTTTATGCGACATTAACTTTTCACGAATGGACTTGGTGTTGTCGGCATCTCCTACACTGTATATGGTGGACATGGTACCGACAAAAACTTCACGAGCAGCAAATGAGGTAATCAAAGAAATTCCAATTCTCCAATCGAATCCTAATGGGGCAATGACGGGCTCTATACTTTTACCAATTATTCCAGCGTATGAAGATTCTAGTTTTTCACTAGCAATTATCACTTCTGCATTTTCTGTATTTTGGTGCTTACGTTCTATTTCATCAAATTTAGAAGCAGGGCCGTAGGAGGATAGTGCCCATAAAACGATGGATATAGCGATGATAATTTTTCCAGCATCAATAAGAAAGACTTTCACTTTTTCTATGATGGTGTAAAAAACAGTCCTCCAATCTGGAGTTTTATATGTAGGCATTTCCATTACAAAATAGCTACGTTCTTTAGACTTGATGATGTATTTCATCAACCAAGCTATCAATATTGCTGAGATAAAACCTATTAGATAGAATCCCATCATTGTTAAACCTTGTAGATTGAAGATAAACCACTTTTGTTCTGCAGGAATCATCATTGAAATCAGTAGCGTATACACAGGAAGTCGTGCTGCACAACTCATTAAAGGAACAACCATAATTGTAATGATTCGCTCTTTCCAGTTAGGGATAGTTCTGGCTGACATTACTGCTGGAATAGCACAAGCAGCACCACTCAATAAAGGTATAATAGAACGTCCGCTCAGGCCAAAGCCTCTTAATAGTTTGTCTGTAATGAAACTCACTCTGGACATATAGCCAGTATCTTCTAATATGGCAATAAAGGCAAATAGAAATGCTATTTGAGGGACAAATATGACAATACCACCTAAACCTGCAATGATACCATCCACAATCAAACTATTTAACGCTCCTTCGGGTAATGAATTAGTAACAAATTGAGACAGTTGAGAAATGGAATTATCAATAATTTCCATAGGATATTCTGACCATGAAAAGACTGCTTGAAAGATTAAAAATAATACACCTAAAAAAATGGCAAATCCATAAATGGGATGTGTCAAAATATTATCTAATTTTTGAGTGAGGCTGTTGTTTTTACTGTTTTCTGGATATTCAATACATTCCTCGAGTAGTTGGTCTATAGCTTTATATCTTCTTACTGTTTCGGTAGCTTGTAAGCGTTTGGCTATAAATTTATGTTTACTTATTATGTTGTCTAATTTACCTTTGTCTTGTTTGGAAAAATCGGTAATAGTTTTGTAGTTACAAGCAATTTGAAAGGCATTGTAGTCACTTGCTTTGTTGAGTAGCTTTTGTATGTCTTCTATTAAATTAGGACAAAGATTCTTGATGTCTACAAAACTATTTTTATTTTCTCTCTCTTTAACATTAAGAATAGCTTGCTTTAAATTTCCAATGCCTATTTTTTTTCTGGCATTTATTGGTACTACAGCTACGCCAAGTTTTTCTTCCAATAATTTCAGATAAATTTTAACACCATCATTCTCTATAAGATCCATCATATTCAAAGCCAAAATACAAGGGGTGTTCAAATCGATAACTTGCGTAGCTAAACACAGTGAGCGTTTTAAATTGGAGGCGTCAACAATAATTATATTTACATCAGGATGATGTTCATTCTTGGGGTCGCACAAAACTTGAAAGCTAATACTTTCGTCCATAGATTTGGGATACAAGCTATAAGTGCCTGGTAAATCGATAAACTCTGTGTCAATTTTATTTTTACTAGCAAGTTGAGAAATTTGACAGGCACCAACTTTTTTGTCGACAGTAATTCCAGGAAAATTACCAACCTTTTGATTTAGACCCGTGAGAGCATTAAATAATGTGGTTTTTCCGCTATTTGGATTACCGATTAAGGCTACGGTGATTTTATTTGATTTTGCCAACGATTATTTTATTTCATTAACAAAAATGGTTTCTGCTTCCGCTTTTCTCATGCTTAATAAATAGCCAGAAATAGAAATTGCTATTGGGTCTCCCAAAGGGGCTTTGCGTTCAATATGAATTTTTTCTCCAGGCAAACATCCCATTTCCATCAGCTTTAAAGCGAGTTCTTTATCAGAAAAAGAATCAATGATAGCTTTAGTGCCTAATTTTAAGTCACTTAAATTTTTCATGGCACTAAATTACTTATTTAGAATTAATCTAAAAAGTATTTACCCATGTTTTTCGACTGTTAATTCTACTTTTGAAAAAGATGGACAATCACAATCTTCCTTCAAAATACTACAAGACGTCAGACAAAAAACAATTAAAGCAAAAAAGATATGCCATAATATATTTTTAGAAAAAATGGTTTTCATAAACATATTATCAAAAATACTAATATGCTTTTAAGATAGCCACATAAATATTGTTATTTTTGGTGGACTATGATTAATGGCTTAAAACTTTTTGGCTTGTACCTCAGTATGTTGGGAAATGTGTTTAGCCGTCCAGAGAATAGAAAGGTTTATCTAAAGCGGATTGTTGATGAAATGATAAAGCTTGGGGTAAATTCTTTAACTATTGTTTCCATCATATCTTTATTTATGGGTGCCGTGGTGACTATACAAACTGGTTTGCAGTTAAATAATCCTTTTATTCCTAAATACTTGATTGGATATGCCACACGTGAGTCACTAATATTAGAATTTTCACCTACTATGATTGCCCTAATTCTTGCAGGTAAAGTAGGCTCTAGTATTGCCTCTGAAATTGGAACAATGAGAGTTTCTGAACAAATAGATGCTTTAGAAATTATGGGTATTAATTCTGCGGCCTTTATTATACAGCCAAAGATAATAGCATCGGTATTGTTTTTTCCTTTTCTTGTTATTATCAGTATGGGAATTGGCATGTTAGGTGGTTTTTTAGCAGCTACCTTAGGTGGCATAATTAGCAAGCCAGAATTTCTACAAGGACTTATTTATTGGTTTGAGCCCTTCTATATTTTTTATGCTATCGTAAAAACCGTATTTTTTGCCTTTGCCATTTCTTCCATATCTTCTTTTTTCGGTTATTACACGAGAGGTGGTGCTTTAGCAGTTGGAAAGTCTAGTACTAAATCAGTAGTTTATAGCTGTATAGTTATTCTTATTATGAACTTCATTCTTACGCAATTAATGTTGGTATGATAGAAGTTAAAAATATTCATAAAACCTTTGGAGATAATCATGTTTTAAAAGACGTGTCTTTTAGCTTTCAGTCTGGCAAAACTAACCTTGTAATAGGCGCCAGTGGTTCTGGTAAAACAACCCTCATCAAATGTATGGTGGGTTTGCATAGCCCTGATTCTGGAAGTGTTTTGTTTAATGAATCCTCATTTGATGAGCTAGTTGAGAAAGAAAGACGAAAACTTAGAAAAGAAATTGGAATGTTGTTTCAGGGCGGTGCTTTATTTGATTATTTAACTGTGGAAGAAAATATTGCTTTTCCTCTCAATATGTTCACTACAATGAGTGATGAGGAAAAAAAAGATAGAGTAAATTTTTGTTTGAAAAGAGTCAATTTAAATAATGTCAATGCCTTGTATCCTGCCGAATTAAGTGGTGGTATGATGAAAAGAGTAGCCATTGCCAGAGCAATATCGATGAAGCCAAAATATCTATTTTGTGATGAGCCAAACTCAGGTTTAGATCCACAAACAGCCATTATTATTGATAACCTTATTCAAGAAATTACTCAAGAGTATAACATAACAACTGTAGTTAACACTCATGATATGAACTCAGTTATGGAGATAGGGGATAACATTGCTTTTATACATCAAGGGCAATTGGCATGGGAAGGAGATAAGGATTCAATAGTAAGTTCCACAACTAAGGAGTTAAATGATTTTGTATTTGCTTCCAAACTATTCAAAAAGTTGAAAAAATAGACACAAAAAAAGGCTAGTTTAAACTAGCCTTCTTTTTGTCAATTATTAATTATCACTTAATTATAATCTTTTGTGTTTGTGCAGTTTTTCCTTTAAGATTCAAACTTACTGTGTAAATGCCTTTTTCTAATTGGCTAAGGTCAAGCCATTTGTTTAGTGAATTGATTACAGATACTTTTTCTGAATATACAACTTGACCTACTAAATTTGAAATATTAATATTTATGTCTTCTGATTGAGAAGTTTGAATTTGTATATTAAAGTGCCCGTTGTTTGGATTAGGAAAAACATTAAATTTAGATAAAGAATTGTTTTCTTCAATACCTACATTTACTCCAACAACATTAGGATCAAAATTTAATCTTACACATGGAGCTGATGTCGTATATAGCCAAGTACCAGGATTTACTCCGTCTTGTGTGCCATCAATATCTTGTACTAAACTTTCACTGTTGTTAGGATTGGAACCAGATGTATTAACAAATACTGTGTCAATACCATTGTAAGTAGCATAAATAGCAGGTAAAACCACTTGTCCAGCATCTAGTATAATTGGAGGGTCAAATGAAACATCAAACCAATCTCCAGTATATTGACCTAAATTTAGGGTTTCTGTCTCTACTAAAAAGCTAATTTCTCCAGATTGAGGATCTACGGTATTTATTCTTATTGTTCCTTGAGCATTTGGAGAGGTTCTCTGATCCAAACGAAATTTTATGCTATACAAGTTACTTGTTGCATAAATATCAAATACATTTCCATATTGCCTTGAGCCATCAGAGTTGATACCATATCTTCCAAAATTGGTAGCGTTATCTCCATTGTCTCGAGCATATATATAATCAGATACAGCAAATGTTCGTCTAAGCGTATCTGTTAAAACATAACCGTAATCGTCTTTACCAACAATGTCAGCAGTATATGTTCCTGTTTCTGTTGGCGTAAAACCATCATTGACGTAAATACTATCCTTATCACTAGAAACTAGAGATAAACCATTACTTTGTGATACAAATCCATCAGAAGACACTTCGGCATGTATTCTCAAACTGTCCAAAGTGTTATATCCTACATTTTCAACATAACCACCATAAAAGTATTCTGTTTCTGAAATTTGTTCCAATGGCATTACACGATAAGATGTACCGCCAAAATAATCGCTAGGTACATTATTAAAACTATTTAAAAGATTTGAAGAATAAGGTTGAGTCTTGATAATTTTCACATCATCAACCATCCAAAAATAGTGAGAAGCTGTATTTTCTCCAACAGCCCAGTCAAAACGAATTTGAACACTATCCTTTAATGCCGCTATTTCTGTGATAATAACTTCATAAGTTATGGTTCCTGATAGTACGTTAACAGTGCCTAGTTCATTGACTTGATAACTAGCTGCTGATTCCCATCCAGAACCATCATTGATGGATACCACTAATTCGTGTGAACTAAAACAACACCATCTGTAAGCATGTTCAAAGCTTAGAGTAACGTTTGAATCGTTTGATAAATCAATGTAAGGAGAGGTTAGTTGACCTTGTCTTTCAGAGTAGGCTGAGGTAGGCAATCCTGCATTTGATCCATCTGCATCAAAAATCATCCAACCGTTAGCTGCAGATTCTGACTCCAATAAATAAGGTGTATTTCCTGCATAGTCCCCATTAGAACCATCAAAATCAAGCTCCCAGACATCACCGTCATCGCCGCTTACTGACCATGCTGGATTAAGTGAGGAATTGTTTCCGTCTAGACCTTCTCTAAAATCTTCGTACCAAATGACATCAGCACTGTCTTCGTCAGCAACAGCTTGTAACGATCGTAACTGATATATAGTTGGAGCTTTTTCAGGAAAGCTCATTAATGACTTAATACTTTCTTGTGCATAAGAAAAGAAACTAAAAGCCATTCCAAAAATTAATAAAGCGTGTTTCATAATATTGAGTTTTAATAAAAAAAGCAGACGCTAGCCTGCTTTTTTTCTTGTTAAGATTAATATATAATTATTGAAAAATTATCTTTTTAGTAGAACTTGTTCCGTTTTCGTTAATTAGAGAAACAGTATAAATTCCTTTGTTAATATCAGACAAGTTGATAGTAGTAGTCGATGAATTACCAGCAATTTGCGAATAAACAGTTTGTCCAATAATATTTTTAATTTCTATTGTTTGCTTATAAGATGTATTAGTCAATGAAATATTCAATATTCCGTTGTTTGGGTTTGGATAAACATTAAATGCAGAATATGAATTATCTTCAATACTAGTTGGTCCAGGAACATCTGGATTCATGTTCATTCTTACCATTGGAGTAGAGCCTGTAGTTCCATCTGTAGCTGTAGTTCCATTATCATCAACCCAACCGTTGTAAACAATATAACCATAACTACTTTGCACACTACCACTTGAACCAATTCTTAGAGTATCATTCAAAGCAGAACCATCTCCACCAACAGTAATTAAATACTGGCTTTCAGCATCTAAAGATACAGGGTTAGCAAACTTTACGCTTTGCCAACCGTCACTAGCTGTTACTGACAATAGGTTAGTTTCTTCTAAAAAGAAACTTTGGTCATCTTGGTAAAGATAAATTTTACCTTGAATTTTAGCATTTGCTGTAGTCCTATTGTGAACATAAACATCGATAGCATATAGCGTATTGCTCTCGTATATATCATAGATAGTTCCTCTTTCCCATGAGCTTACACCGTCACCAGAAGGAAGAAGAGAATTTACAGCGTCAATTTCGTTATCGTCTCTAGCATATATGTAGTCTGTAATTTCAATAGATTTAGATTTTGTAGCTGTCGTTACACTATCAGACATAAGATAAAAATCTAATTGGTAAGTACCAGTAGATGTTGGTTGGAATCTTTCGCTGCATTGTAATGTGTCTTGCTCAAGAGATTCTAAGTTAACAGCAGTACTTTGTGAAGTGAAGCCGGTAGCTGATGCGTGCAGACGAATAGAGTCTTGTGCAAAATTCCCATTATTAAATACATAAGATTGGAAAATAATACCAGTAGAGTTAGGTATCATACTTAATGGAATTTGAGAATATGATGAAGCAAAACCGTCATAACCTGCTAACCATTGGTTGAAAAGTGGCATTGATAAAGAATTGTCCTGTAATTCGTTAATTTCAATATCATCGACAGCAAATCCTGTTGCCCAACTACCTGCATCACTCCATACGAATCGAATAACGATTGAGTCTTGGTCATTATAATCAGATAAGCTAAAGATTCCTTGTTGCCAAGCTTCTAAATTAGGTAGAGGTCCAGAAATGTCAGTAAAACTTACTCCTCCGTCATTACTGACTTCAACATTAGCATCACCACCTCCGTAGTTTTTATCGTGGTAGTAGTCAAATATTAAAAATACATCATATTGACCGGTAAAATCAAGTATTGGTAAAGTAAGAGTTTCAAAGCCCAAGTCACAGTTATTATTGTTTCCGGGAGTAACTCCTCCGGGTCTACAAGCATCATCATTAGTCATAGCAAATTGACCATGCTCACTTACAGGCCAATAACCGCCTGCATTTGCATCGGCTGAAGTACCAGTATAAAAACCTGTAACTAAAACTTGATCTGAATTTGAAATTGTATAATAATTTTGCTCTAAAGTACTTGTTGACACACTATCTGGTAAATCTGGAATTGAAACATTTTCAAAATCCTCGCAATAAAGAGCATCAGAAGTTGAACAATCAACAGAAGATCTTAGAGTAATCTCATTTTTGTTTAGGTACTTTGTGTGCTGGTCAAATCTTGACGCATCTATAAAATTTTGATTGTTCATAATCTGAGCAAAGGAAGTATTTGCGATGATTAATAAACAGATGATAGAATAAAAATTTTTCATATTATTTGTTAAATTATCAGTTAATTGTGGACGAATTTACGGCCTTTTTTCAAAAAATCCTAGACCATCTAACAAGTATTTTATGTAATCTTAAATGTAACTTTCAATACTCTCGCATGAGCATATTAAATTTCTATCTCCAAAGGCATCGTCAACACGACTTACACTTGGCCAAAATTTATTCTCATTGATGTATGAAAGTGGAAATGCTGCTTCTTGTCTGCTGTATGGTTTTCCCCAGGCATCATTGGCTACTAAATTAATAGTGTGAGGAGCATTTTTTAAAACATTATCTTTTTCATCAGACTGTCCACTTGCTATAGCATTAATCTCATTTCTAATAGATTTCATAGCTGCAATGAATTTATCCAATTCTTGTTTGCTTTCACTTTCTGTAGGTTCAACCATGAGTGTTCCAACAA
>CAJWHN010000005.1 GCA_913041085.1 uncultured Flavobacteriales bacterium
TTTGAATGGTTGTATTTTGGTAATTATCAGTCTAGCGGAACTACTTTTAGCCCTATTGAAAGCGGTGATTATACTCTAGTTGCTATTGATGCAAATGATTGCGAAGGACGACTAATGAGAGTTTATAATACTGTAGGAGTTTCAGAGTTTGATGAGTTAGAAGTTCTTATTTATCCTAATCCTGTTGGTGATTATTTTAATATCGAAATAAAATCAGAAGCTAATTCAGAGGACTTCACTTTCAAATTGTTAGATGCTAGAGGTAGAGTGCTTAGTCAGGATTTATTCAAAAAGTCCATTCAAATTGACAGAAAAAATATATCACCTGGTGTTTATTTTATTCACCTTAACTCTGACTCAAATTTTATACAACGAAAAATCATTTTTTCAGAAAAAAAATAGGCGTTAAAGCATACTAACTTTAGCCTAGAGATACCCATATTTAATTTTATGGGTATTTTTTTTTGTAAAAAAAGCTACAAATACTATTTGATAGTAAATAAAAATGATTAGATTTGCGCCCCCAAAATAGGGTAGAAACACAATATAAAACGAGAAATAGTATGCCAACTATTCAACAATTAGTAAGGAAAGGAAGGACTAGAATAACTAAAAAGTCCAAGTCAATTGCACTAGCAAGTTGCCCTCAAAAAAGAGGGGTTTGTACTAGAGTTTATACAACAACTCCAAAGAAACCAAACTCAGCAATGAGAAAAGTCGCTAGGGTAAGATTAACTAACGGTAACGAAGTCAATGCCTACATTGGAGGTGAAGGACACAACTTGCAAGAACACTCTATCGTACTTGTAAGAGGTGGAAGGGTAAAAGATTTGCCTGGTGTTCGTTATCACATTGTGAGAGGTGCCTTAGACACTGCTGGTGTTGATGGTAGAACACAGAGAAGATCTAAGTATGGTACTAAACAACCTAAAAAATAATTTTAGCTTAAGTATATAAAACAATGAGAAAAAGTCCAGCTAAAAAAAGAAGATTATTGCCAGATGCTAAGTTTAACGATACTATGGTAACACAGTTCGTTAATAATATGATGTATGATGGTAAAAAATCAACAGCTTTTAAAATATTCTACGATGCTCTTGCAATTGTTGATACTCGTGTAGAAGACGAATCACCTTTAGATGTTTGGAAGAAAGCTGTCCAAAATGTAACACCTGCTGTCGAGGTAAGAAGCCGTAGAATAGGTGGTGCTACTTTTCAAATTCCACAGCCAATTAGAGATGCACGTAAATTATCTATGGCTATGAAATGGATGATTGGTTTTGCTAGAAAAAGAAACGATAAAAGCATGAGCCATAAACTAGCTGCTGAAATCGTAGCGGCATACAAAGAAGAAGGAGCAGCATTCAAGAAAAAGCAAGATACTCACAGAATGGCTGAAGCCAACAAAGCATTCTCACACTTTAGATTCTAATAAAATGGCAAAAAGAGATTTAACATTTACAAGAAATATAGGTATTGCCGCTCACATTGATGCTGGTAAGACCACTACTACCGAAAGGATATTATATTATGGTGGTGTAAGTCATAAAATTGGAGAAGTACACGATGGTGCTGCTACAATGGACTGGATGGAGCAAGAGCAAGAAAGAGGTATTACTATTACTTCAGCTGCTACTACTCTTAATTGGAATTACAGAGATAAAGATTATCACGTAAACATTATTGATACTCCGGGTCACGTTGATTTTACTGTTGAAGTAAATCGTTCTCTTAGAGTGTTAGATGGTTTAGTTTTCTTATTTAGTGCTGTAGATGGTGTTGAGCCTCAATCAGAAACTAACTGGAGATTAGCTGACAACTATAATGTTCCTAGAATTGGCTTTGTAAACAAGATGGATCGTCAAGGTGCTGATTTCTTAAATGTATGTCAGCAAGTGAAAGATATGTTAGGTAGCCACGCTCTACCACTTCAGATTCCAATTGGAAGTGAAGATAAATTTAGAGGTGTTGTTGACCTTATCAATTTCAAAGGAATTGTTTGGAATGAAGATGATATGGGAATGACTTATGAAGAAGTTGAAATTCCAGCTGATATCATTGATGAAGCAAGAGATTACAGAGGTAAACTTCTTGAAGCTGTTGCAGAATTTGATGACAACCTTCTTGAGAAATACTTTGAAGATGAAAACTCTCTTACTGAAAGAGAAATATTAGATGCTTTAAGACAAGCAACTATCGGTGGAAAAGTTATTCCTATGATGTGTGGTTCTGCATTTAAAAATAAAGGTGTTCAGGCTATGCTTGATATGGTAATGGAAATTCTTCCATCTCCTATTGATACTGAAGCAATTAAAGGTACTAACCCAAGAACTGAAGCTGAAGAAAGTAGAAAGCCATCTGTTGATGAGCCATTTGCTAGTTTAGCATTTAAAATTGCAACAGACCCTTACGTTGGAAGATTATGCTTTACAAGAGCGTATTCAGGTGTGTTAGAATCAGGTTCATACGTCTTAAATACACGTACAAATAAAAAAGAGCGTATTTCTAGAATTTTCCAGATGCACGCTAACAAGCAAAATCAGATTGATCAATTACAAGCAGGTGATATCGCTGCACTAGCAGGATTTAAAGATATTAGAACGGGAGATACTCTTTGTTCTGAGTCTTCACCCATTGTATTAGAATCAATGGACTTCCCAGATCCTGTTATTGGAATAGCTATTGAGCCAAAAACTCAAAAGGATATGGATAAACTTGGTGTAGCTTTAGGAAAGCTTGCTGAGGAAGATCCTACATTTACAGTTAAGACAGACGAAGATTCAGGACAAACAATTATCTCTGGTATGGGTGAGTTGCACTTGGATATTATTGTTGATCGTCTGAAAAGAGAATTTGGTGTAGAGTGTAATCAAGGTGCTCCTAAAGTAGCGTACAAAGAAGCAATTACATCATCTGTATCGACAAGAGAAACATACAAAAAGCAATCTGGTGGACGTGGTAAGTTCGCTGATATTCAATTCGAGATGTCACCAGTTGACGAGGATTTCGAAGGAGAAGGATTGCAATTTGTTGACCAAATCAAAGGTGGAGCAATTCCAAAAGAATTTATTCCATCTGTTGAAAAAGGATTTAAACAAGCAATGCAAAATGGTATTTTAGCTAGTTTTGAAGTAGATTCATTAAAAGTAAGACTTTTTGATGGCTCTTTCCACGATGTGGATTCAGATCAATTATCTTTTGAGATATGTGCTAAGCTAGCATTTAAAAACGCTTGTAAAGAAGCCAATCCTGTTCTTCTTGAACCTATAATGAAAGTTGAAGTAGTTACTCCAGAGCAAAACATGGGTGATGTAGTAGCTGACCTTAACAGAAGAAGAGGCATTATGCAAGGAATGGATTCAAGAAATGGTGCTGAAGTTGTCAAAGCTCACGTGCCACTTTCTGAAATGTTTGGATATGTTACAACATTGAGAACAATTACTTCTGGTAGAGCAACATCTACTATGGAATTTTCTCATTTTGCTGAATGTCCGAAAAACGTTTCTGATGCAGTAATAGACGAAGTAAAAGGATTAAAACAAGCATAAATTCATTAAAGTAATGAGTCAAAAAATAAGAATCAAGCTTCAATCGTATGATCACAATCTAGTAGACAAGTCTGCTGAGAAGATTGTAAAAACTGTTAAATCTGCAGGTGCAGTAGTTAGTGGGCCAATTCCACTACCAACACATAAGCGTATTTATACGGTTTTACGTTCTCCTCACGTAAACAAAAAGTCTAGAGAGCAATTTCAATTGTGCGCTCATAAAAGATTGATGGATATTTATTCTACATCATCTAACACCATCGATGCACTGATGAAGTTAGAACTTCCTAGTGGAGTAGATGTTGAAATTAAAGTGTGATAGTTTAATTATAAAAACTAAAAGACAAACAAAATGTCAGGAATAATAGGAAAAAAAGTAGGTATGACAAGTTTCTACGATGACAATGGAAAGAACATTCCTTGTACCGTAATTGAAGCTGGACCATGCGTAATTACTCAGGTTAAGACACCTGAGACGGATGGTTATAATGCACTACAACTTGGTTTTGAAGATCAAAAAGAAAGTAGAGTGAATCAACCTAAAATGGGTCACTTTAAAAAAGCTAAAGTTTCACCAAAGAAAAAGTTGGTTGAGTTTAGAGATTTTGAAGGTGAGTTTAACTTAGGCGATTCCGTTACTGTCGAAATCTTTGAGGAAGGCGAATATGTAGATGTTGTCGGAACCTCAAAAGGTAAAGGTTTTCAAGGTGTTGTAAAGAGATACAACTTTAGAGGTGTAGGTGATGCTACACACGGACAGCACAACAGAATGCGTGCTCCAGGTTCTATTGGTGCAGCTTCATACCCAGCTCGTGTATTCAAAGGTATGAGAATGGCTGGTCAAATGGGAAACAAAAGAGTTAAGGAAACTAACCTACAAGTAATGAAAGTTTTCCCTGAGAAAAATTTATTAGTAGTGAAAGGTGCTATTCCCGGAGCTAAGAACTCATATGTAATTGTAGAAAAATAATGGAGTTAGCAGTATACAATATAAGCGGTAAGAAGACTACAAAGAAAGTCAAACTTAATAAAAAAGTTTTTGGTGTAGAACCAAATAATCACGCTATCTATTTGGATGTTAAGCAGTACTTGGCTAATCAACGTCAAGGTACTCACAAGTCTAAAGAACGTGGTGAGATTACAGGATCTACTAGAAAAATTAAAAAGCAAAAAGGTACTGGTACAGCTCGTGCTGGTTCTATCAAGAATCCATTATTTAGAAGTGGTGGTCGTGTTTTTGGACCACAGCCTAGAGATTATGGTTTCAAGTTGAACAAGAAAGTAAAGAGAGTAGCTCGTGCTTCTGCTCTTACTTTAATGGCAAAAGATAAAAACATTACGGTATTAGAAGATTTCAACTTCGATGCTCCAAAGACAAAGCAATATCTTGAGATGTTAGCTAACTTTGAGTTAAGCGGTAAAAAGACGCTTTTAATACTAAATGAGCATAATCAGAATATCTATTTATCGGCTAGAAATTTAGATAGAACTAATGTTACTACTTCAGCTAATTTGAACACTTATCAAATTATGAATGCAGGAAACATTTTAATGGTTGAGAGTTCAATCAAAGCAATTGAAAACACTTTAAGTTAAGACGATGAGTATTTTAATAAAACCAATAATAACTGAAAAAATGACTGCTGCCAGCGAGGAGTTTAATCGCTATGGATTTGTTGTTGATAAAAATGCTAACAAGATTCAAATCAAAGGAGCAGTTGAAGAAGCCTACGGCGTAACTGTAGATTCAGTTAGAACAATGAATTATACAGGTAAATCTAAAAGTCGTTTCACAAAAGCTGGAGTGATTAGTGGTAGAACAAGTCATTTTAAAAAGGCTATTGTTCAACTAGCAGAAGGAGATACAATTGATTTTTATAGCAACATCTAATTATTATAAATGGGATTAAGAAAACTAAAACCAACAACACCTGGACAGCGTTTCAAAGTAGTCAACGACTTTGAGCAATTAACAACTGGAAACAATCCAGTTAAGTCACTTATTTTGAAAAAATCAAAATCTGGTGGTAGAAATAATACAGGTAAAATGACAATGCGCCATACTGGTGGTGGTCATAAAAAGAGATACAGAGTAATTGACTTTAAAAGAAATAAGTTTGGTATTCCTGCTACAGTAAGTACTGTTGAGTACGATCCAAACAGAACAGCTTTTATTGCTCTATTAAACTATGCTGATGGTGAAAAAAGATACATCATTTGTCCTAACGGAATGAAAGTAGGTCAAACGGTTGTATCAGGTAAAGATGCTACACCAGAGGTTGGTAATGCTCTTTATATTGCTGATATTCCTTTAGGTGCTACTATTCACAATATCGAACTTCGTCCTGGTCAGGGTGGTGTTATGGTAAGAAGTGCAGGAGCTTATGCTCAACTAATGGCACGTGATGGTAAATATGCTATTATCAAATTAGCTTCTGGTGAAGTAAGAATGGTATTACAAACTTGTTTAGCTACTATTGGTACAGTTTCTAATTCTGAGCACAGTCTTCAAAACTCTGGTAAAGCAGGTAGAAGTCGTTGGTTAGGTAGAAGACCAAGAACTAGACCAGTAGCGATGAACCCTGTCGATCATCCAATGGGTGGTGGTGAAGGTAGAGCATCTGGTGGTCATCCAAGATCAAGAAACGGTATACCTGCTAAAGGATACAAGACACGTGCTAAAAAGAATAATTCTAACATATACATTGTCGAAAGACGTAAGAAATAAGAATAAATTATGGCTAGATCATTAAAGAAAGGTCCATTTATACACTTTAAACTTCAAAAGAAAGTTGAAAGTAACATTGCTTCTGGTAAAAACAACGTCATCAAAACTTGGTCTCGTGCCTCTATGATTTCACCAGATTTTGTTGGGCAAACTATTGCGGTTCATAATGGTAGACAATTTATACCTGTTTTCATTACTGAAAATATGGTAGGTCACAAATTAGGCGAATTTTCTCCAACTCGTACCTTTAGAGGTCACGGTGGTAACAAGAAAAAATAATAACAAATGGGAGTTAGAAAAAGAAATACTGCTGAAGCATTAAAAGAGGCTCGTAAAAATGTAGCCTTTGCAAAACTTAATAATTGTCCTACATCTCCAAGAAAGATGAGATTAGTGGCTGATATTATTAGAGGAGAAGATGTTGAAAAAGCACTCAACATTTTGAAGTTCAATGCAAAAGAAGCTTCAGGTAGATTAGAAAAATTGTTGCTTTCTGCTATTGCTAATTGGGAATCTAAAAATGAAGGTTCTAACATTGAGAGTAACAACTTATATGTTAAAGAAATAACTGTGGATAGTGGTAGAATGCTAAAGCGTATTCAACCAGCTCCTCAAGGTAGAGCACACAGAATTAGAAAAAGATCTAATCACGTTACAATAGTATTAGGTAGTAGAACACAAGAAAACCAAGATTCATAATGGGACAAAAAACAAATCCAATAGGTAATAGATTAGGATACATCAAAGGATGGGATTCTAACTGGTATGGTGGAAGAAATTATGGTGATAAAATTGCTGAAGACAGCAAGATTCGTCAGTACATCGGTGTTAGACTTTCTAACGCAAGTGTAGCAAGAGTTGTTATTGAAAGAACTCTTAAGATGGTTACTATCACTATACACACAGCCAGACCAGGTATTATTATCGGAAAAGGTGGTCAAGAAGTTGATAAATTGAGAGAAGAACTTAAGAAAATTACTAAGAAAGAAGTTCAAATCAACATCTTTGAAATCAAACGTCCTGAATTAGATGCTACTCTTGTTGCTGCTAGTATTGCTCGTCAAATCGAAGGAAGAATTTCTTTCCGTCGTGCTATTAAGATGGCAATTGCTAGTACTATGAGAATGGGTGCTGAAGGTATTAAAGTTAAAATCTCTGGTCGTTTAAATGGAGCTGAGATGGCACGTTCTGAATTGTTTAAAGATGGAAGAACTCCTCTTCATACTTTTAGAGCCGATATTGATTATGCTTTGGAAGAAGCACACACTACCTATGGAAGAATTGGTGTGAAGGTGTGGATTTGCAAAGGTGAAGTATACGGTGCACGTGATTTATCGCCAAATGTTGGTTTAGGCAACAAGCCCAACGGACCAAAAGGTGGAGGTAAGTTTAAAAGAAAAAGAAAGTAATTAGATAAGATAAAAGCGTAATAAAGATATGTTACAGCCAAAGAAGACAAAGTTTAGAAAAATGCAAAAGGGCAAAATGAAAGGTTTTGCTCAGCGAGGACACCAATTATCGTTTGGTTCTTTCGGTATAAAAGCATTGGAAGAAACATGGATTACTGCTCGTCAGATAGAGGCAGCTCGTATTGCGGTAACTCGTTATATGAAAAGACAAGGGCAAGTTTGGATACGTATTTTTCCAGACAAACCTGTTACATCTAAGCCTGCAGAGGTAAGAATGGGTAAAGGTAAGGGTGCTCCTGAATATTGGGCGGCAGTTGTTAGACCTGGTAGAGTACTTTTTGAATGTGACGGTGTTTCTAAAGACGTAGCACAAGAAGCACTTCGTTTAGCGGCTCAAAAATTACCAATTAAAACAAAATTTGTCGTTCGTAGAGATTACGTTGAGGCTAAATAATAAATAATTATGAAACAGTCAGTTATCAAAGAAATGGCAACTAATGAGCTTGAGGCTCTTCTTGAGACAGAGAAAGCTCGTTTAGAAAAAATGAAAGTAAATCACATGGTTTCTCCATTAGAGAACCCTAACCAAATTACTTTCACCAGAAAAACAGTAGCTAGAATTAATACAGAATTGAGATCTAGAGAATTAATTGAAGCACAAAATTAGGAAGAAATGAGAAACCTAAGAAAAGAAAGAATCGGTGTTGTAACAAGTAACAAAATGGATAAGTCCATTGTTGTTTCTGTTGTAAGAAAAGAAAAACATCCACTTTACGGAAAATTCGTTATGAAGACTAGTAAGTTTACTGCTCATGATGAAAAAAATGACTGCAATAGTGGTGATACCGTAAAAATTATGGAAACTCGTCCAATCAGTAAAAACAAGTGTTGGAGATTAGTTGAAATTATAGAAAGAGCTAAATAAGATGATACAACAAGAAAGTAGATTAAAAGTAGCCGACAATTCTGGTGCCAAAGAAGTACTTTGTATTAAAGTTCTTGGTGGTTCAAAAAGAAGATATGCTTCAATTGGTGATACTATAGTAGTCACTGTAAAAGATGCCATTCCTTCTGGAAATATCAAGAAAGGTACAGTAGCTAAGGCAGTTGTCGTAAGAACTAGAAAAGAAACACGTCGTCCTGATGGTTCATACATACGCTTTGATGACAATGCCTGTGTATTATTGAATCCGACTGGAGAGATGAGAGGTACACGTATCTTTGGACCTGTTTCTAGAGAATTAAGAGATAAACAATTTATGAAAATTGTATCATTAGCGCCAGAGGTGCTTTAATATAAATACTATTATGTCGAAGTTACACATAAAAAAAGGAGATACTGTAAAGGTTATTGCTGGAAACTCAAAAGGACAAGAGGGTAAAGTGATAGAGGTTATTATTTCTAAGTCTAGAGCACTAGTTGAAGGAGTAAATATGGTATCCAAGCATACAAAGCCTAATGCAGCTAGTCCTCAAGGTGGGATTATCAAAAAAGAATCATCTATTCACATTTCAAACCTAATGCTTGTTGATCCTAAATCTGGTGATGCTACTCGTGTAGGAAGAAAGATAGATGATAAAACAGGAAAATTAACACGTTATTCTAAAAAATCAGGGGAGGTAATTAAATAATGTATACACCTAGATTAAAAACAAAGTATTCAGAGGAAATTGTAGCTAGGCTACAAGAGAAGTACTCTTACAAATCAGTAATGCAAGTGCCAAAACTTGAAAAGATTTGTTTAAACCAAGGTTTAGGAGATGCTGTTACTGACAAGAAGATGGTAGAGCAAGCTTGCGATGAGATGACATTAATCACTGGTCAAAAAGCTGTTGCAACGAAGTCAAAAAAGGATATTTCTAACTTTAAATTAAGAAAAGGAATGCCAATTGGTGCTCGTGTAACATTGAGAGGTGATAAAATGTACGAATTTCTAGATCGTTTTATTACATCTTCATTACCTAGAGTACGTGACTTTAGAGGTATCAATCCAAAAGGATTCGATGGTAGAGGAAACTATAATTTAGGTATTAAGGAACAAATTATATTTCCTGAAATCGATATCGATAAAGTAAATAAAATCACAGGTATGGATATCACTTTCGTGACTTCAGCACCTACTGATGAAGAAGCAATGAGTCTATTAACAGAATTTGGTTTACCATTTAAAAAATAAGTTATGGCTAAAGAATCAATGAAGGCAAGAGAAGTAAAGCGTCAAAAGCTTGTCGAAAAGTACGAAGAAAAAAGAGCAGCTTTAAAAGCAGCAGGTGATTATGAAGGATTACAAAAGCTTCCTAAAAACGCTTCTCCTGTTAGACTACACAACAGATGTAAATTAACTGGTCGTCCAAAAGGATATATGCGTCAGTTTGGTATTTCTAGGGTTACCTTTAGAGAAATGGCTAATCAAGGCCTTATACCAGGAGTAAAGAAAGCAAGTTGGTAATTAGATAAAATTAGAAAATGTATACAGATCCAATAGCAGATTATTTGACGCGTATTAGAAACGCAGCAAAAGCAGGACATAAAGTCGTTTCGATTCCTTCTTCTAACACAAAGAAGGAAATGACTAAGATTTTAAAAGACAAAGGTTATATTTTAAACTACAAGTTTGAAGAAGATAACAAACAAGGAATGATTAAAATAGCCCTTAAATACAACGGTACAACTCCTGCGTTCAAGAAAATTGAGCGTATCAGTAAGCCTGGTTTGAGAAAATATGCCAACAAAGAAACTATGCCTAGAGTACTTAACGGTTTAGGTATCGCTATTCTTTCTACTTCTAAAGGTGTTATTACCGACAAAGAAGCAAAGAATTTAAATGTTGGTGGCGAAGTATTATGCTACGTTTATTAATAAGAATAATATAAGATAAGAAATGTCTAGAATAGGAAATAACCCAATTGAATTGCCACAAGGAGTGACCGTCACTATTGGAGAAAACAATTCAGTACTTGTAAAAGGTAAGCTTGGTGAATTATCAAAAACCTTTCACGCTGATTTATCGGTTAATGTAGAGGAGAACTCTGTTGCAGTAAGCCGTTCTTCAGATAGTAAGGAGCACAAATCTTTTCACGGGCTTACTCGATCACTATTAAACAATATGGTAATTGGTGTGACGGAAGGGTTCAAAAAAGAATTAGAGCTTGTTGGTGTAGGTTATCGTGCAAGTAACTCAGGACAAAAATTAGAATTAGCACTAGGTTTTTCACATAACGTAATCTTTGAAATTCCTGCTGAGGTAAAAGTTGAAACACTTTCTGAAAAAGGTAAAAATCCAATCATTACTTTAACTTCTATGGATAACCAATTATTAGGGGCTGTTGCCGCTAAAATTCGTTCTCTTAGAAAGCCTGAACCATACAAAGGAAAAGGAATTAAGTATGTTGGAGAGCAATTAAGAAGAAAAGCTGGTAAAACTGCTGCTAAATAAAAATTAAAAATTTTATAGAAACATGGCGTTTTCAAAAGAATCGAGAAGAAATAAAATTAGAAGAAGAGTAAGAGCTGCTATTTCTGGTACAACGGAGATGCCAAGACTTGCTGTTTTTAGAAGTAATAAAGAAATCTATGTACAGTTAATCAATGACATTGATGGTAAAACTATTGCTGCTGCTTCTTCTAAAGATATAAAAGGCACTAAAATTGAACAAGCGGGTGCTGTTGGTAAGGCTATTGCCGAAAAAAGTATCGCTGCTGGAGTATCAAAAGTTGTTTTTGATAGAGGTGGATATCTTTACCATGGTAGAGTTAAGGCTTTAGCTGAGGGTGCTCGTGAATCAGGTTTAAAATTTTAAGAAATAAAATATGTTAGATATTAAAAGAGTAAAAGCAAGCGACATTGAGTTAACAGATAGACTAGTTGGAATACAACGCGTAACTAAGGTAACTAAAGGTGGTCGTACATTCAGTTTTTCTGCAATTGTGGTAGTAGGAGATGGCAATGGTATCGTCGGTCACGGTTTAGGTAAATCTCAAGAGGTTACAGTTGCTATTAGTAAAGCTATTGATTCTGCTAAAAAGAATTTGGTTAAAGTTCCTGTTCAAAATGGTACTATTCCTCACGAACAAGAAGCCAAATATTCAGGTTCTCAAGTGCTTATTAAGCCTGCTTCAAATGGTACTGGTGTAAAAGCCGGTGGTGCGATGCGTGCCGTATTAGAAAGTGCTGGAGTACACGATGTACTAGCTAAATCTAAAGGCTCATCAAATCCTCACAACTTGGTGAAAGCTACAATGAAAGCTTTGACTGAATTAAGAGATGCAAAACAAGTTGCTTCACAAAGAGGAGTGAATTTAGAAACAGTTTTTAACGGATAAAAATTATACTGATGGCTAAAATCAGAGTTACGCAAGTAAAAAGTAAAATAGGCAGACCTGAAAGACAAAAGAGAACAATGTTAGCTTTGGGTTTGAAAAAAATGAACCAAACAGTTGAGCATGAGGCAACTCCTCAAGTGTTAGGTATGGTAAAAAAAGTAGCGCACCTTCTAAAGGTCGAAGAAGTAAAATAAATTTAAGATGGATTTAAGTAATCTTACTCCTGCAAAAGGATCAATAAAAAATAGAAAAAGAATCGCCAGAGGTGAAGGTTCTAAAAAAGGTGGTACTTCAACAAGAGGTCACAAAGGAGCTAAATCTCGTTCTGGATATTCAAGAAAGATAGGTTTTGAAGGTGGTCAAATGCCGCTTCAAAGAAGAGTCCCTAAATTCGGATTTACCAGTCCTAACAGAAAAGAGTTTAGAGGTGTTAATTTACATACTCTTCAAACTCTAGTTGATAATAAAAAAGTAAAAGACTCAATTGATTTAGAGGTCCTTATTGCTAATGGATTAGCACACAAGAATGACCTAGTAAAAATCTTAGGTAGAGGTGAGCTAAAGGCTAAATTGAACGTTACCGTTCATGGTTTTTCTGCTAGTGCAAAATCTGCTATTGAATCTGCTGGTGGTACAGCTACCACACTGTAATATAGAATTATGAAGAATCTAATCACTACATTAAAAAATATCTGGAAGATAGAAGACTTAAGAACTAGAATTCTAGTTACTTTGGGCTTTATACTTATCTACCGATTAGGAGCTCAAGTTCCATTACCAGGTATTGACGCTAGCGTATTAGCAGCAGCTAATGAAGCTAGTGGTGGTCCTGATGGATTATTAGGACTTTTAAACCTATTTACTGGTGGAGCATTTGCTCAAGCTTCTATCTTTGCTCTTGGAATTATGCCATACATCTCTGCCTCAATTGTTATTCAATTGATGGGTGTAGCTGTACCATATTTCCAGAAACTACAAAGAGAAGGTGAAAGTGGTAGAAGAAAAATTAATAATATAACTCGTTATTTAACAATACTTATTACAGGTTTCCAAGCTCCAGGCTTTGTAGCTAATCTGAAAAGCCAATGGTTAAATAAGCCTATTCAAATGGCTGATGGTACTTTCGGATTTGTATTCGCCAATAATGAGGCATCTGTCATGTTTACAATAATGTCTGTGCTAGTTCTTGTAACAGGAACTATGTTTGTAATGTGGCTAGGTGAAAAGATAACAGATAGAGGTATAGGTAATGGTATATCACTTATCATTATGATAGGTATTATTGCAGCCTTACCAGGCTCTTTATTTGCCGAGTTTGCAGCCGCTTTAGAAAGTCAAGGTGGTGGTTTAGTAATTTTCTTGGTAGAGATATTAGCGCTTATGCTAGTTATTCTAGTTAGTATCCTTCTAGTGCAAGGAACAAGACGAATACCAGTCAACTTTGCTAAAAGAGTAGTCGGTAATAAACAATACGGAGGTGTACGTCAATACATTCCTTTGAAAGTAAACGCATCAGGAGTAATGCCAATTATCTTTGCTCAAGCGATTATGTTTGTTCCAATTACCTTAGTTGGTTTTTCAGAATCGGAAACATTACAAGGTTTTGCAGCAGCATTTACTGATTTTGCAGGATTTTGGTACAATTTAGTTTTCTTCTTTATGATTGTAATTTTCACATATTTTTACACTGCTATTACGGTTAATCCAAAACAAATGGCAGACGATATGAAGAAAAACGGTGGCTTCATTCCAGGAGTTAAGCCAGGTCGTAAGACTGCTGAATTCTTAGATGATGCGATGTCAAAAATTACCTTACCAGGTTCTTTATTTCTAGCATTTGTAGCTATTCTTCCTGCATTTGCTATGCAATTTGGTGTTAATCAAGGATTTGCCCAATTTTACGGGGGTACATCTTTATTAATTATGGTAGGGGTAGTGTTGGATACACTACAACAAATTGAAAGTCACTTATTAATGCGTCATTATGATGGATTAACGAGTACTGGAAGAATAAAAGGAAAGTCATCAGGAATGATGGGACAATAAAACGGATTCGATGATCTTTATTAAGACCGACGAAGAAGTTGAATTGATAAGAAAAAGTTCTTTACTTGTTGCAAAGGCACACGCCGAGGTTGCCAAAATGATTGAGCCAGGAGTTACAACTCTACAACTTGATCAACGTGCTGAAGAGTACATACTTGATAACGGTGGTGTACCAGCTTTTAAAGGATACAATGGGTTTCCGAACACATTGTGTATGTCGCCAGATAGTCAAGTGGTGCACGGTATTCCGAATGATGAACCTCTTAAAGAAGGTTCTATTTTATCGGTAGATTGCGGTGTATTAATGAATGGTTTTTATGGTGATTCTGCATATACCTACGCTGTAGGTAATATAGATGCAGAAACTCAAAAGCTGTTAGATGTGACCAAAGATTGCTTGTATAAAGGAATTGAACAAGCTATTGTAGGAAACCGAGTTGGAGATATTAGTTATGCTGTTCAACAACATGCAGAATCTCATAATTACGGAGTCGTACGAGAGTTGGTTGGTCACGGTGTGGGTGAACATTTACATGAAAGCCCAGAAGTGCCAAATTATGGTAAACGTGGACGTGGTCCTAAGTTACAAAATGGTTTAGTCATAGCTATAGAGCCAATGATTAATATGGGAGTAAAAAATATCAGTCAGCATTCTGATGGTTGGACAATTACTACTGCTGATAACAAACCATCAGCACATTTTGAGCACACCATAGTAGTAAGACAAGGAAAAGCTGATATCTTATCAAGTTTTGAATGGATAGAAAAAGAATTGAATAAAAAGTAAATATGGCCAAACAGGCACACATAGAACAAGATGGATTAATTACTCAAGCACTTTCTAACGCAATGTTTAGAGTAGAGTTAGAGAATGGACATATCATTACAGCCCATATATCGGGAAAAATGAGAAAGTTTTACATAAAGTTATTGCCTGGGGATAAAGTAAAATTAGAAATGTCGCCATACGATTTAACAAAAGGAAGAATAACTTACAGATACTAAGAAAATGAAAGTTAGAGCATCATTAAAAAAGAGAAGTGAAGATTGCAAAATCGTTCGAAGAAAAGGACGCTTATATGTAATCAATAAAAAGAATCCTAAGTTTAAACAACGTCAAGGTTAATTTAAAAAATAGTAAATGGCTAGAATTGCAGGTATCGATTTACCAAAAAACAAAAGAGGCGTAATAGGTCTTACATACATCTACGGTATAGGATCTAGTGTCGCTAAAAACATCTTAGATAAGGCTGGGATTGATCACAGTGTAAAAGTTCAGGATTGGAACGACAAACAACTTTCTGATATTCGTCAAATTATTGGTGACGAAGTGAAAGTTGAAGGAGAGTTACGTTCTGAAACACAAATAAATATTAAGCGATTGATGGATATCGGTTGTAACAGAGGTATTCGTCATCGAGTAGGTCTACCTTTAAGAGGTCAACGTACTAAGAACAATTCCAGAACTCGTAAAGGAAGAAGAAAAACAGTAGCTAACAAGAAAAAAGCTACTAAATAATAAAAACTGAGATATGGCTAAATCAAATCAGAAAAAAAGAACTGTAAAAGTGGAAGCAGTAGGACAAGCACACATCCAAGCTACTTTCAACAATATCATTATTTCTTTGACTAACAATCAAGGTCAAGTAATTTCTTGGTCGTCAGCAGGAAAAATGGGTTTTAGAGGTTCAAAGAAAAATACTCCTTATGCTGCTCAAACGGCTGCTGAAGACTGTGCTGCAAGAGCTCATGAAGCAGGATTAAGAAAAGTAAAAGTATTTGTAAAAGGTCCAGGTTCAGGAAGAGAATCTGCTATAAGAACTTTACATAACAATGGTATTGTGGTTACAGAGATAGTAGATATCACTCCGATACCACATAACGGCTGTCGTCCTCCTAAAAGACGTAGAGTATAATTACAAAGAATTAAGATAAACATTTAAGAAATGGCAAGATACAGAGGTCCACAATCAAAAATTGCAAGACGATTTAACGAACCTATTTTTGGTCCCGATAAGGCTTTAGAAAGAAAAAACTATGGCCCTGGACAACACGGAAATAATAGAAGATCTAAGAAATCGGAATATGCTGGTCAGTTAGCTGAAAAGCAAAAGGCTAAGTATACTTATGGCATCTTAGAAAAGCAATTTTCTAACTTATTTAAAGAAGCTTCAAGAAGAAAAGGTATTACCGGTGAAATTCTTTTACAGCTTTGTGAGGCTCGTCTAGACAATATCGTTTATAGATTAGGCATTGCCCCTACACGTAGAGCATCAAGACAATTAGTTACACACAGACACATTACTGTAAATGGAAAAATTATGAATATTCCATCTTACTCAGTAAATGTAGGTGATGTAATCGCCATACGTGAAAAATCAAAATCGTTAGAGGTTATAACTAACTCTCTAGTTAATTCAACTGAAAGATGTGAATATGTCGAGTGGAATCCAGATTTAATGTCTGGTAAGCTATTAGTCGTGCCACAGAGAGAGCAAATTGCTGAAAACATCAAAGAACAACTTATCGTTGAATTATATTCTAAATAATAACTAAATCACCCTATTGATATGTCAATATTAGATTTTCAAAGACCAGACAAAGTTTACATGATAGAGTCAACAGACTTTCATGGTAACTTCGAATTCAGACCACTAGAACCAGGATATGGTTTAACTATTGGAAACGCTCTTAGAAGAGTACTACTTTCTTCTTTAGAAGGATTTGCTATCACTTCAATAAAAATTGAAGGTGTAGAGCACGAGTTCTCATCTATTAAAGGTGTTGTAGAAGATGTTACAGAAATGATTCTGAACTTAAAACAAATTCGCCTTAAGCAACAAATAGAAGACGATAATTCAGAGAAAGTTCAAGTGAAATTTGGTGGTAAAGAACAACTTACTGCAGGTGATATAGGAAAGAGTTTAACTTCTTTTCAGATATTAAATCCTGAGTTAGTTATCTGTAACATGGATAAATCAGTTGAAATTGAAATGGAACTTACTATCGAAAAAGGTAGAGGTTACATTCCTTCTGAAGAAAACAAAAAAGTTACTGCTCCATTAGGAACAATTTTCATTGATTCAATTTTTACACCTATCAAAAATGTAAAATTTGGCGTTGAGAACTTCCGTGTTGAGCAAAAAACAGATTATGAGAAGTTAGTATTCGAAATCGTTACTGACGGTTCTATTCACCCTAAAGATGCTTTAACTGAAGCTGCTAAAATTCTAATTCAGCACTTTATGTTGTTCGCTGACGAAAATGTATCATTCGAGCAAACTGAGGCTGATAGCTCTCACGAGTTTGATGAAGATACTCTTCACATGCGTCAATTACTTAAAACAAAATTAACAGACCTAGAATTATCGGTGAGAGCATTGAATTGCTTGAAGACTGCTGAGGTTGAAACCCTAGGTGAGTTAGTTTCTTTTAACAAGTCTGATTTATTGAAGTTTAGAAACTTTGGTAAGAAATCATTGACTGAGTTAGAAGAAATGGTTTTGGTCAAAGGTTTAAACTTTGGAATGGATGTAGCTAAATTTAATTTAGATAAGGAATAGTAAAATGAGACACGGAAAGAAATTTAATCATTTAGGTAGAAAAACAGCACACAGAAAAGCTATGCTTTCTAATATGGCTTGTTCACTTATTGAGCACAAGCGTATCAAAACTACCGTAGCAAAAGCAAAAGCGCTAAGAAAGTTTGTTGAACCTTTAATCACTAAGTCTAAAACAGATACTACACATTCTAGAAGAATTGTTTTTAGTCACCTTAGACAAAAAGAGGTTGTTACTGAATTATTCGGAGATGTTGCATCTAGAGTAGCTACAAGAAACGGAGGTTATACAAGAATTCTTAGAACAGGTAATCGTTTAGGTGATAATGCTGAAATGTGTTTCATAGAGCTTGTCGATTATAACGAAACCTATGTTACAGATAAGCCTAAGAAAAAGGCTAAATCTACTAGACGTTCTGTTAGTGCTAAAAAAGTCTCTGCCGCTACACCCGCTGTAGAAGAAGCTGTAGTTGTTGAAGAAACTAAATCGGAAGAAACAGTAGTAGAGGAAACAAAAACTGAAGAAGTAGTAGCAGAAACAACAGATACACCAGCTGCTGAAGTAGTAGCAGAAGAAACTTCTGAAGCTACAGAAGAAACTTCTGAAGTTAAGGAAGAAGAAACTAAAGAAGAAAACAACGCCGAAGATAATGAGACAAAAAGTGAGTAATCTCACATATCTGTCTTAAATACTAAATCAAGGGATAGGCGTTAGCGTTTTATCCCTTTTTTTTATTTTTATGAAGATGAAATACAAAAGTAAATCAGATGCAGTTCTCTTACTAGAAGATGGAACTGTATTTTTTGGAAAATCTGCTGGTATGTCTGGTACAGCTACTGGTGAGATATGCTTTAATACTGGAATGACAGGCTATCAGGAAATATTCACTGACCCATCTTATTTTGGGCAAATTATGTTGACTACTAATGCTCATATAGGTAACTATGGTATTCATACTGATGAAGTAGAATCTGACAAAATGAAAATTTCAGGATTGATTTGTAAGAACTATAATCTTAATTATTCAAGACCTGATGCTGAAGAATCCATTCAAGACTATTTTGAGTCTGAAGAAATGGTAGCTATTTCGGATGTTGATACTCGAGCTTTAGTTAGACATATTAGGGATAAAGGTGCAATGAACGGAATCATTTCTTCTGAGACTACTGACATTGAAGCTCTTAAGGAAAAATTAAATCAAGTACCTTCAATGGAAGGGTTGCAGTTATGCGATAAAGTGTCTACAAAAACACCTTATTTCTTTGGAGAGGAAAATGCTAAATTTAAAGTAGCCGTATTAGACTTTGGAGTTAAAAGAAATATTTTAAAATGTTTGGCTGATAGAGGATGTTACTTAAAAGTATACCCATACAATACACCATTTGAAGAATTGGAATCTTGGAATCCTGATGGATACTTCCTGTCAAATGGACCTGGAGATCCATCTGTAATGCCTGAAGTTATAGAACATGTAAAAAAGATTACTAACACTATGTTTCCAGTCTTTGGTATTTGTTTAGGTCATCAAGCTCTAGCAATTTCAGAAGGTATTTCGACCTACAAAATGCATAATGGTCACAGAGGAATAAACCACCCTGTGCAGAATTTAGAAACAGGAAAATGTGAAGTAACTTCTCAAAATCATGGTTTTGGTATAAAAACCGAAGATGTTGAAAAGCATCCTAATGTAGAAGCAACACACATTAATTTAAATGATAAAACAGTTGAAGGCATAAAAATCAATGATAAAAATGCTTTCTCTGTTCAATATCACCCTGAGTCGTCGCCTGGTCCACACGATTCAAGATATTTATTTGACCACTTTATTAACCTTATACAAGAATACAAAAAGTAATGAGTAGAATAGTTGCAATACATGCAAGACAAATTTTAGATTCAAGAGGTAACCCTACTGTTGAAGCAGATGTAATCACGGAGAATGGAATAATGGGTAGATCTGCAGTACCATCAGGAGCATCCACCGGAAAGCACGAAGCGGTTGAATTAAGAGATGGTGATAAAGGTGTTTATGTAGGTAAAGGTGTTTTAAAAGCAGTACATAATGTAAATACTGCAATTGCTGATGAACTAAAAGGTATGTACGTCAGTGATCAGGCTTCTATTGATTCAGCTATGATTCGATTAGATGGTACAGAAAACAAAGCAAATTTAGGTGCTAATGCCATGCTAGCTGTATCTATGGCAGTAGCAAAAGCAGCAGCTCAAGAGAATGGACAGCTACTATTCAATTATATAGGAGGAATGAATGCACGTACACTTCCTATTCCTATGATGAATATTTTGAATGGGGGTTCGCATGCTGATAATAGTATCGATTTCCAAGAGTTTATGGTTATGCCAGTAGGGGCTAATTCTTTTAGTGAAGCTTTAAGAATGGGGACAGAAGTTTTTCATAACTTAAAGGAAGTATTGAAGTCAAAAGGATTTTCTACAAACGTTGGCGATGAGGGTGGTTTTGCGCCAAATTTAGGTTCTAATGTTGAGGCTGTAGAAACTGTCCTACAAGCGATTGAAAAAGCAGGTTACAAGCCTGGCGATGATATGTATATAGCTATGGATGCAGCTGCTTCAGAATTTTATAATGCTGAAGAAAATGTTTACCATTTCCACCAATCGACGGGTGATAAATTAACACCATCAGAAATGGTTGGCTATTGGAAAGAATGGTCTGAAAAATATCCTATTCTATCAATTGAAGATGGTTTGGATGAAGACGATTGGGACGGTTGGAAACAGCTAACAGATACCATTGGAGATAAAGTACAATTAGTAGGAGATGATTTATTTGTTACAAATGTTAAACGTCTATCTAAAGGTATTGACTCTGGAGTTGCAAACTCTATATTAGTAAAAGTAAATCAAATTGGTACTTTAACTGAGACAATGGAAGCAGTAGAAATGGCTCAAATGAACTCATACACTTCAGTAATGAGCCACCGTTCAGGTGAAACTGAAGATACTACTATTGCAGATTTATCAGTAGCATTAAGTACTGGGCAAATTAAAACTGGTTCTGCTTCTCGTTCGGATAGAATGGCTAAGTACAATCAGTTACTTAGAATTGAAGAAGTGTTAGGTGACGAAGCGAAATATTTGGGAAAATCATTTAAGTTTTTAAAATAAAAAATATGTCAGACAAAGCTGAATTACATTACAACGGGAATGTGTATCAACTACCAATAGTTGAAGGCACACAAAATGAAAAAGCCTTAGATATTAGCCGACTAAGAGGTGAATCAGGACTTATAACTTTAGATAAAGGGTTTAAAAATACTGGTTCAACAGAAAGTGCTATCACTTTTCTTAATGGTGAAGAAGGCGTATTAAAATACCGTGGTTATTCTATTGAAGAACTAGCCGATAAATCAAGCTTTGTTGAGGTGTCTTATCTTTTGATATATGGCGAGTTGCCGACTACTGAACAGCTTAAGTCTTTTCAAGAAGAGATTACTAACCATACCTTAGTACACGAAGATGTAAAATCTATTTTAGATGGTTTTCCATCCAAGTCTCACCCTATGGGAGTGCTATCATCTTTAGTATCTTCTTTGACGGCTTTTTACCCTATGTCATTAGATCCTAATCGTTCAGCTAGTGAAGTAAATGGAACAATCATTCGATTATTGGCTAAGCTACCAACTCTTGCAGCTTGGAGTTATAAAAATAGAATGCGTCAACCGGTTGTATATCCTAACAACAGTTTAGACTATTGTTCTAACTTTTTAAGAATGATGTTTGCTTTACCTACTGAAGAATATCAAATCAATCCAGTCGTAGCTAAAGCTCTTGACAAGTTATTAATTCTTCATGCTGATCATGAGCAAAACTGTTCAGCTTCTACTGTGCGTATAGTAGGTTCATCACATGCAAGTTTATATACATCAATATCAGCAGGTATAGCTGCTTTATGGGGGCCATTACACGGTGGTGCAAATCAAGCTGTTATTGAAATGCTAGAGAATATACGAAGAGATGGCGGTGATGTTGAAAAATACGTAGCCAGAGCAAAAGATAAATCAGATTCGTTCCGATTAATGGGATTTGGTCATAGAGTTTATAAGAACTTTGATCCAAGAGCTACTATTATTAAGAAAGCTGCAGATGATGTTTTAAAAGAATTAGGAGTTGATGACCCAGTTTTAGACATCGCTAAGAAACTAGAAGAAATAGCTTTAAAGGATGAATATTTTGTAGCTAGAGGATTATATCCAAATGTTGATTTTTATTCAGGAATCATTTATAGAGCATTAGGTATCCCTACCGATATGTTCACTGTTATGTTTGCCATCGGTAGACTTCCAGGTTGGATAGCTCAATGGATAGAGATGAGAGAGAATAATGAACCTATAGGACGCCCTCGCCAAGTATATACTGGTTATACTTCAAGAGATTACGTTACGATTGATAAGCGTTAAAAATTGATTAATAATAACTATTAAAAAAAGGTCGTCATATAAGACGACCTTTTTTTATTTTTGTACCATGGCTTACAAATCAATAAATGATTGTGTTTTAGACTTAGAAAAAAACGGTATGCTAATCCGTATTAAGGAAGAAGTAGACCCTAATTTGGAGATGTCTGCAATTCATCAAATAGTTTTTAAAAATCATAAAAAAGCAGTTTTATTTGAAAACGTAAAGGGTAGTCGCTTTGCAGCAGTTTCTAACTTATTTGCGACTTTAGAACAGAGCCAGTTTATTTTTCGTGATACTCTAAAACCTGTAAAAGGTTTAGTTTCTTTAAAAGCAGACCCAGCAAACTTTTTCAAAACACCACTAGCATTGATAGGTTCTGTAACCCATGCACCTTATGCATTACCTATAAAGCATAGAACTCATCACTTTGAAGAAATTCAAATTGAAGACATTCCTCAAATTAAATGTTGGCCAATGGACGGAGGTCCATTTGTAACCTTGCCACAAGTATATTCTGAAGATATAGACAAGCCCGGTATAATGAACTCAAATCTAGGAATGTATAGAATTCAATTGGGAGGAAATGATTATGTTCAGAATAAGGAAATAGGCTTACACTATCAAATTCATCGAGGAATAGGTGTGCATCAGTCCAAAGCAAATGCAAATGGTCAGCCACTTAAAGTTAGTATTTTTGTGGGAGGTCCACCAGCACATAGTTTGGCTGCTGTAATGCCATTACCAGAGGGTATGAGTGAGATGACCTTTGCGGGAATAATGGGAGGTAGGAATTTTAGATATGTCGTAAAAGATGGTTTTACCTTATCTAAAGATTCTGATTTTGTAATTTGCGGAGAGATAAATGCTAATGACGTAAAGCCAGAAGGTCCTTTTGGTGACCACCTTGGTTATTATAGCTTAACACACGATTTTCCAGTAATGAAAATTCATAAGGTTTATGCTAAAAAAGATGCTATTTGGCCATTTACCGTTGTTGGAAGACCTCCTCAAGAGGATAGCCAGTTTGGTGCATTAATTCACGATATCACAGATGGCATTATTCCTACTGAAATACCAGGTTTAAAAGCTGTAAATGCTGTTGATGAGGCTGGTGTACATCCTTTATTATTGGCAATAGGTAGTGAACGCTATACCCCTTATCAAAAAACAAGAAGACCACAAGAGTTACTAACTATCGCTAATCATATTTTAGGTAAAGGTCAATTGAGTTTAGCTAAGTATTTATTTATAGTAGCTCAAGAGGACGATGCTAACTTAGACGTTCAGAATGAATACGATTTCTTCCAACATTTATTCTCAAGAGTTGATTGGTCTAGGGATTTACACTTCCAAACCAAAACTACTATGGATACATTAGATTATAGTAGCACTGGAGAAATTAATGAGGGTTCTAAAGTAGTTTGTGCTGCAGTAGGAGAGATGAAACGTGAATTATGTAAGGATTTGTCCAATTTATCCCTAGATGACGGTTTAAAGCCTCATTTAGTTATGCCCGGTGTTTTGGTAGTAGAGTCCGAAGATGTTGAGTCTGTAAAGTATAAACTAGAGCATTTAGAATTAGAAGGTATAGCGCTAATCACTTTAGTAGACGATTCAGCCTTTGTAGCCGAAGACATTAGCAATTGGTTATGGGTTACTTTTACTCGATCAAATCCTGCTGAAGATATCTTTGGATTAGAAGAAGGAATTCAAAACAAACATTGGCACTGTAGAATACCAATAATTGATGCAAGAGTCAAGCCTCATCATGCTCCAGCTATGCACATGCCTGATGAAATTGTGCAAATGGCACATCAAAAGATTAACAACGCATTATGAGAAAAAAGATATTACTTCTAGGTTCTGGAGAATTAGGTAAAGAGCTGGTCATTGCCTTGCAACGATTAGGACAATACATTATAGCAGTAGATAACTACGAAAATGCCCCTGCTATGCAAGTAGCTCATGATTTTGAAGTGATTGATATGTTAGATGGAGATGCTCTTGATGCTTTGGTAGAAAAACACCAACCTGACTTGATAGTCCCTGAAGTAGAATCCATTCGTACAGAGCGATTTTATAACTACGAAAAACAAGGTTTTAAGGTAATTCCATCGGCAAAGGCGGCTAACTTTACTATGAATAGAAAAGCTATAAGAGATTTAGCGGCTCAAGAGCTTGGAGTAAAAACAGCAAAATACTGTTATGCTACTAGTTATGAAGAATTAAAAAAAGGTGTTGAGGTATGTGGCTGGCCTTGTGTAGTTAAACCATTAATGTCAAGTTCGGGTAAAGGTCAATCTATTATTAAATCCCAATCGGATATTCAAACGGCTTGGAATTATGCTATGGAAGGTTCAAGAGGCGATTTGAAAGAAGTCATAGTTGAAGAGTTTGTTGATTTTGATTTTGAAATTACACTACTTACTTTAACTCAAGATAACGGAAATACTCTATTTTGTCCACCTATTGGTCACAGACAAGAGCGAGGCGATTATCAAGAAAGTTGGCAGCCAATGTCTATGAATGATATTCATCTCAAAGAGGCTCAAGAAATGGCTGAAAAAGTAACCACAGCTTTACAGGGATCAGGTATTTGGGGAGTAGAATTTTTTATTGGCAAATCAGGTGTTTATTTTTCTGAGCTTTCTCCACGTCCACACGATACTGGTATGGTTACTTTAGCTAACACTCAAAATTTCTCAGAATTTGAATTACATGCCAGAGCTATACTAGGAATTCCAGTACAAGAAATCAAATTGTTAAAAAATGGTGCTAGTGCTGTTATTTTAGCTGATAAAGACAATTCTTCTTTACCTGTTTTTTCAGGCTTAGAAAAAGCTTCTTCTTTACCAGATTCTGATTTTAAGATTTTTGGGAAGCCTACTTCAAGTCCTTACAGACGAATGGCTGTAGCACTTTCCTATGGAATATCAGAGAGTACAGAAAGTTTAGTTGAAAGAGCTAAACATATTGCTGATATTATTTCTGTTGATTAAGTTCACTCAAATATAAAAAAACAATAAATAATTGCTAATTTTTTTTGTGATGCAATTACTTAGGACTTCTTTCTTTTGTTTTTAAAATGTTTGTTTCTTTTAAAATGACCTTTTTTAAAGTTCTTTTTAACTCGATTTCTCTTTTCGGTAATATAAGCTGGGGCGGCTTCGAAACCATTTGGTAAAGGTGTTTTTTCTAGTGTTCGTTCTATTAAATCTTCTATTTGTTTAAACTTCAAACATTGTTCTCCATTTATAAAAGTAATAGCTTCACCCTTTCTATCTGCTCTTGCTGTTCTTCCTATACGATGTACATAGTCTTCAGCATCATTCGGAACTTCATAATTAATAACCAATTCTATCCCTTTGATATCTATACCTCTAGAAAGTATGTCTGTAGCTACTAAAATTTTAACTTTCTTATTTTTAAAATCTAAAAGGACCTTTTCTCTTTCTTCTTGGTCTAGGTCAGAGTGAATATCATGAGCTGATAAATTAGCTTTAATCAAAATTCGTGTCAGTTCTTTAACACTCTTTTTAGTCGAACAAAATATCAATACATGGTTTAAATCTCGCCCTTTGAGGAGATGTTGGGTTAAAGCTATTTTTTGTTTGTCGTGAACCATATAGGCCTTTTGTGTAATACCTGCGGCTGGTTTAGATATACTTAAGCTTATTGTAGTAGGATTTGCCAAAATATTACTAGCTAATTTTCTAATCTTTGGTGGCATAGTTGCCGAAAACATTAGATTTTGTCTTTCTTTTGGGAGTTTTTTAGCAATATCCATAATGTCATCATAAAAGCCCATATCTAACATTCTATCAGCTTCGTCTAGTATGAAATGCTTAACGCCAGATGCATCAAAATAATTGAATTTCATGTGAGCTAATAGTCTTCCAGGAGTACATACTAATATGTCGGAACCATTTTTAATTGCATTTTTTTGGGCATCAAAATCGGAACCTGTTCCTCCACCATAAATAGGAAATGATGTGGCGTTAGTAAAGTAGCTAAAGCCCTCTATTTGACGGTCTATTTGTAATGCTAATTCTCTAGTTGGAGAAACAATAATAGTGTTTATTTTAGAGGTCTTTCCTTTACATAATTTATTAAGGATAGGTAGTACAAATGCAGCTGTTTTTCCTGTTCCAGTTTGAGCACAGGCAATCATATCTTTATTATTTAATATGGCTGGTATTGCTTGTTCTTGTATGGGTGTGGGTTTTTCAAAACCCATCATATCTAATCCTTCTTGAAGTTGTGGTTCAAATCCTAAGTCTTTAAAAATCATGATTTTCGCTGTCTTACTGCCTCATATAATATTACACCAGCAGATACGGAGACGTTCAATGAACCGATGTTACCCATCATTGGGATTTTTGTTTTGTGAGTACATAATTTTAGATACTCTTCTGAAATGCCATCTTCTTCAGAACCCATAATAATAGCTGTTGGTATCGTATAGTCGGGAGCATAAATAAGATCTTCTGTTTTTTCTGTACAAGCTACAACTTGAATGCCACTATTTTTTAAAAAATCTATTGTTGCTTTCAGATTAAATTCTCGACAAATTGGCACACTACTTAATGCTCCTGCTGAAGTTTTCATAGCATCACCATTGATAGCTGCACTGCCCCTTTCAGGAACAATGATGGCGTGAACACCAGAGCATTCAGCACTTCTAACAATTGCTCCAAAATTTCTTACATCCGTAACTCTGTCTAAAATTAAAAATAGAGGGATTTTGCCTTCTTCAAATAGTTGAGGGATAACGTTTTCAGTTCTATGAAAGGATATGGGCGAAACGAAAGCAAATACACCTTGATGATTTTTTCGAGTAAGTCGGTTAAGTTTTTCTACAGGTACATGTTTATAGTTCACTCTATGCTTCTTAACCAATTCCCATAGTTCGGGAAAAATGTCACCTTTCAAACCTTTTTGAATAAAAAGGGTATCGATTTCTTGACCAGCGGTTATTGCTTCAATAATTGGACGAAGTCCAAATATAGCATTCTCATATCTAGTTATCTTCATCCTGATTTGCTCTGTCTATAATATTTTGAGGTAAGCTTTTTTTAGTTTTAGCCCCTAAGTCTTTTAGATTTTCTATTTTTTTAATGATGTTGCCTCTGCCTTCAGTGAGTTTGCTCATAGCATCTTCATAGCTGTCTTTAGAGCTTTTTATACTTTTCCCCACTTTAATAAGGTCTTGAACAAAGCCTTCAAACTTATCGTAAAGTAAGCCGCCCTCTTTAGCAATTTCTAGAGCATTTCTTTTTTGGTCTTCTTGTTTCCAAATAGAAGCTACTGTGCTAAGAGTTGCTAAAAGAGTAGAAGCAGATACTAGTACAATATTTTTTTCTAAAGCATTGAGATAAAGATTTTTATCTTCATTCAGTGCCAGCATTAAAGCTGGTTCATTGGGTACAAACATCAAAACGTGATCGGGTGTATTAATTCCATACAGGTTTGGATAGTCTTTATCGCTAAGCTCCATATAGTGTCTTTTAATACTGTCTAAGTGTCGTTTTATGGCTTGTTGTTCTGTTATTTCATCTTCGGCATTGTAATATTCTACATAGGCGGTAAGAGAAACTTTTGAGTCAATAATGAGGTGTTTATTATCTGGAAGGTTGATGATGAAGTCAGGTTTTTTTAATTTACCTTCATCATCTTTATAAGCAGCTTGTGTGCTGAAATGAACGCCATTAGTTAATCCAGATTTTTCAAGTAATAATTCTAATCTACTTTCGCCCCAATCTCCCTGAGTTTTAGAATCTCCTTTTAAGGCATTAGCTAAATTAAGAGCATCTTGACTGAGTTTATTATTCAACGATTCTAAGCTGATAATTTTTTGCATAAGCATCGCATTTCTTTCAACACCTTTTTCGTTAGTGTCCTCTACCTTTTTCTTGAACTTTTCTATTTGTTCACTCAATGGGCTTAAAAGTGTATCTATTTGCTCTTTATTTTGTTTTTTGAATTTTTCTGAGTTTAGGTCTAGTATTTTATGGGCTAAATTTTCAAACTCTTTGGTAAGTCTCTCTTCCGTTTCTTCTTTTGTTTCTTGAGCTTCTTTAATTTTTTCGTTTAAAATTTTTATACGTTCTTCTTTGGCACTCAACTCAGATTTTAAGTCAATGATTTGCTGAACCAATTCATCGTTTTTAGAGTTATCAGTCTCTTGTGCTTTGGACCTGTTTTGAAAAGTTATCACGCCAAATCCAACAAGCAATAATGTGATTATTATAAAAAATTCCATAAATTATCTTGTGGCTAATTTAGTTTAATTATCTAAAATAAGGACTTTTGTACCAATCTTTATCTTAGCGTATAGCTCGATGACATCAGTATTCAACATTCTTATACAGCCATGTGAGGCAGGGGTTCCTATTTTGCCTTCTTCTGAAGTGCCATGTATATAGATATATCGATTATAAGAGTCTACATTTTTCCCTTTGTTAATGTCTTTTTCCATGCCGCTAAGCCATAATATTCTACTTGTGATATCATCTGTTTTAGATGAGGTGGTGTCAGTATATATAGTGGCAATTTGTCCGTAAAATACCCTGCCAATCATTCTGCCATTTTGTGGTGTTTTACTCCCATGTTTTTCCTTAATATAATGTAAGCCATGTGGCGTCATATCGCTGTTTTTTTGATTTCCAACACCTTTTTTAGCAGTAGAGACATGATATTCTTTCTCAATAGTATTTTCAACTATATGGTATATCTTTTGTTCTTTCACAGAAACAAAAAGAATCTCATCATAAGTTTTTCCTACTTTTTCTTCACAGTAGTTATTAACTCTATCAATGATGCTTTCATTTGCCAAGAAAGAGAATAATAGAGATATGAAAAGTATCACTTGCCCCATTTGATTGGTTTTTGATTTAATTTTTTAAGGATTTCGTTTGTCTTAGAGAAATGCTTACAGCCGAAAAAACCTGAATGAGCTGAAAAAGGAGAGGGGTGTGCTGCAGTTAGGATATAATGTTTTTCGTTATCTATAATTTGGGCTTTGTTTTGAGCAAAACGTCCCCAAAGTAAAAAAATAAGATTTTCTTTTTCTTCAGATAATGTGCGAATGACATTGTCTGTGAATTCTTCCCAGCCCTTTTTTTGATGAGAACCCGCTTGCTTTGCTCGAACGGTAAGTGTAGCGTTTAGCATTAGAACACCTTGATCAGCCCAATGTTCCAAATTGCCAGATAAAGGAATTTCTAAGTCTAAATCATCTTTTAATTCTTTGAAAATATTTTGCAGAGATGGTGGTGGTTTAATTCCATCAGAAACAGAAAAACACAATCCGTTAGCCTGCTTGGGTCCGTGATATGGGTCTTGGCCAATTATCACAATCTTAACACTATCAAATGGACAGAGATTGAAAGCTGAAAATATCTTGTTTCCAGCGGGATATATTATTTGTGTTGCTTTTTCTGACTTCAAGAATTTTTTAAGACGAATAAATGATTCAGATTGAAAGCTATCTCTAAGTTTTTCTTTCCAGCTAGACTCTATTTGAATAGGTTTAGAATTCACTTATCAAAGATAGCAGATTGAGTCCGTTTTCAAAAATAAATTACGTAAATTTGTACGTGTTAATTACAACGTTTATACATCTATGAAAAAGATTATATTGGTATCCTTCCTTTTATTATCCATTTCCTTATGTCTAACTTCCTGTGGAGTAACAGAGCCTTGCCCTAACTATTCAAAGGCATCAGTCCCTCAAGAAAATTTAAGCTAAATGAATTGGATTAACTTAACTACTATGTCCGAATTGGACAAAATAAAAGAAGATTCTTATCAGAATCCTCAGTTTATATTTAAGCATAGTACACGTTGTTATATTAGTAAAATGGTACTGAGTCGCTTCGAGTCTACTAACTATTCAGCATCTCTGTCAGTTTATTTACTAGACTTATTAAATTACAGAGATTTATCTAGTCAAATAGCAGATGATTTTAATGTAAAACATGAATCGCCACAGCTTTTAGTGATAAAAGATGATGAGTGCTATAAACATTCATCACACACGACTATACATCAACTTAACCTTTTCGAATAAACCTAATGAGTGAACAAAGCATTCAAAAAAAACCTAAATGGCTTAGAGTAAAATTGCCAACTGGTAAAAATTACAAACACGTTAGAAAACTTGTTTCAGACAACAAATTACACACAATTTGTGAAAGTGGAAATTGTCCTAATATGGGAGAATGCTGGGGAGAAGGTACAGCTACTTTTATGATACTTGGAAATATATGTACCCGTTCATGTGGGTTCTGTGCTGTAGCTACAGGAAAACCTTTGCCAGTAGATTGGGATGAACCAGAAAAAGTTGCTGAGTCAGTGCGTTTAATGGAAGTAAAACACTGTGTTATTACATCGGTAGATCGTGATGAATTGCCTGATGGCGGTTCTTTAATTTGGGTCGAAACAGTTAAGGCAGTCAGAAGGAAAAGTCCAGGTACAACAATGGAAACGCTAATTCCTGATTTTAAAGGAATCGAAGAACAAGTGCAACGCATTATTGATGTTGCTCCAGAGATAGTGTCCCACAATATAGAAACGGTTAGAAGGCTTACAAAAGAAGTTAGAATTCAAGCTAAGTATGATAGAAGTTTGGCTGTTCTAAAACAACTTAAAGAGGGTGGTATGCGTACCAAATCAGGCATTATGCTTGGTTTAGGTGAAACAGAAGAAGAAGTTATTCAGACTATGGATGATTTGCGTTCTGTAGGGGTTGATATTATGACTATTGGACAGTACTTACAGCCAACAACTAAGCATTTACCTGTTAAAGAATTTGTTACACCTGAGCAATTTGAAAAATATAAGCAAATAGGATTAGCCAAAGGCTTTCGATTTGTTGAAAGTTCACCGCTAGTTAGATCGTCTTATCGTGCCGAAAAACATATGGCATAAAATTATCTTTTTGTCAATTAAATATCATAGAAATAATTTGTAAATTTATCCCTCTAAAATAAAACTATCAATAATGAAAAATTTTATCATCACTTCAATTTCTTTACTTCTTCTAACTTTTTTATTCCTTGATATATCTCAACATTATAAACAGAGTTATGTTCCTATCCAAGAAAGGATTGCAGAACCTACTAAAGGTTTTAAAGATGCTTTTGAATATTTACATCGTTTAAAAGCTAACGAAAATGGTGAGATTCCTTTAGAAGCGGTCTTAAAAGCTAGAGAGCAAGTTGAATCTAGAAGAGGCGCTAGGTCAAGTGCAACAAATACTACCTTGCTCTGGACAGAAATGGGGCCTGATAATGTTGGTGGTAGAACACGTGCTATTCTTATTGATAAAGATAATTCTGATTTGATTTATGCTGGTGGTGTTTCAGGTGGTTTGTGGAAGTCTACCAATGCAGGTTTAACTTGGAAAATTATTCCAGGTACCGATCAATTGGAGTTTTCTGGTGTTGTAAGTATTTGTCAAACTACCAATGGAGATATATATTTCGGAACGGGAGAGGGTGCTACCTCTAACATGGGAGGAGCTTCTAACGGATCTTCTGCATTTATTGGTGGTGGTATTTACAAATCTACTGATGGTGTCGCTTTTGCTCGTCTAGAGTCTACTGCACCATCAAACTTAATTTCTACAAGTTTTGATTTTGCATCAGTAACAGAGATGGCGGCTCACAATACAGATCCGAATACTGTTTATGCAGCAACAAGAAGAGGTGTCAAAATTACCACAGACGGTGGTCAAACTTGGCAGGCAGGTTTGATTAGTTCTGCTGAGTTTTTCGACGTAGAAGTAGCCATTGACGGCTCGGTGTTTGCTAGTACATCTTCAGGAGTTTTCTATTCTGCTGACGGAACCCCTGGTAGTTTTAGCCAGCTTTCATCAGTAGCAACATCATTTGGAGGAGGTTCAGGAAGAATAGAATTGGCTGTATCACCTTCGGATGCAAATTATATATATGCTATTTTCTCAAACCAAGGTGGATTAGGAAGATACAAAGGAATATACCGTTCTACAGACAAAGGAGAATCTTGGGATATGATTTTGCCGGGTTGGTCAGGTACAACACCGCCTACCTACAACATCTTTAATCAACAAGCCAATTATGCAATGGCATTAGCTGTAGACCCCCAAAATAAGAACAGAATAATAATTGGTGGTTTAGATTTATGGGAGTTTGAATATGGTGTTGATATTGAACCAATATCATATTGGGCAATTTCAGAATATTCTAATTTTTACGTGCACGCAGATCACCACGAAATAATTTTTGACGAAACTAATCCGGGTCGAATATATTTCGGTCACGATGGCGGAGTGTCACGAACTGATAACAATGGAGAAAGTTTTGTTACTATGAATCGTGGATATGGTGTTACTCAATTTTATACCGTTGACTATTCTAAAGACGGAAAAGTTATTGGAGGAACACAAGATAATGGTACACAATACATCAATTTTTCTAATAATGTTTCTGATAAAAATGCTATTGAAGTTGCTGGTGGTGATGGTGGATTTACTCAAATCTCATACATTGACCCAGATATCATTTTTTCAGAGAGTCAAAATGGATCAGTTAGACGTTCTGCAGATGGTGGAGCCTCTAACGGTACACTAGAAAACTTTCTTGGCTTAGATCTTGCAGGATTGGCTGAAACAGCTGATGGTGAAAATAATAATGGTTTGTTTGCCACATTCATTAACCCTATGCATTTGTGGGAAGATTTAGATGCTGACGGTAATCCTCTTGATACCAGTTTCTTCTTTGCAGCAACAACAGAGATTACGGTTTCAGGTTCAGACTATTGTGTTTATATGACTAAACAAGCTCTTGATTTTAGTATCACACCAACGTGGTTTCAAGTGACTCCAATTTATAGCAGCCCAATTGAAAGAATTTCAGTTACTCCTGATGGTAATCATATGTTTTTCTCTAGAGGTAATAATCTTTACAGAACTGATAATCTAAATTTAGACGTTGATACTATTAATGACACCTATGATTTCTTAGATGTTGGCGATACTGACTCTGACCCTAACGGTGATAACGATAATGCAGTAGTTAATACGATTAAGCTAAACACTTTATTCCAATACACAATTACAGATATAGCAATTGACCCTAATGACCAAAATAATATAGTAGTAACTGTGGGTGGTTACGGTTCTTTTGATCATGTTTACAAGTCCACTAATGCCATGTCTGATGACCCTACTTTTACTCCAATCCAAGGAAACCTTCCAGATATGCCTGTTTATTCAGCAGTTATTGATGTGAATAATTCAAACAATATTATTATTGGAACAGAGTTTGGTGTTTGGTCTACTACCAATGGTAGTAGCTGGATTGTTGAAGACGATGGTATGCCTTTAGTTCCTTGTCATATGTTGCGTCAGCAGTATTTGCCGGGAGTCAACAAAGGAGTTGTTTATGTTGGTACTCACGGACGTGGTATATTCAAATCAAGCAATACATCTTCTGTATTTGATTACACTAATAATGATTCTGATAATTTGAATATGCTTTCTATTTATCCTAATCCAGCAGAATCGTTCATCAATCTAGAATTGAGTTCTGATATCAATGTTTACGATGTATCTGTCATTGATTTAATGGGTAAAGAAGTTTATAATTCTAATTCGTTAACTTCAATGAGAATTGATATTTCTAATTTAGAAATAGGAAATTATATTATAGTTGTCAATTCTGACTCTGGAATGCAATTAGGTAAATTTGTAAAAACAAAATAGAATATTAGATATATTTAAAAAAGCTCTACAAAACTGTAGAGCTTTTTTTTTCTAACATTATTATGAAAGTACGTATAGCAATAAATGGTTTTGGAAGAATAGGAAGGGTGTTTCTACGTTCGGTATTAAAGCACCCTAATATTGAGGTTGTGGCAATTAATGATTTATCATCTTCAGAAACCATGTCACACCTTTTTAAATACGACTCCGTCCACAGAACATTTGAAGGAAAGGTAAGCTATACCAGTGATTCTATTGTTGTTGATGATAAGCCCATATACTATAGTTCAATTTCTGAACCAGAAAAATTGCCATGGAAAGATTTAAAAGTCGATGTAGTTCTTGAATGTACTGGTAATTTTAAAACTAAGAAATTAGCATCTAAACATTTAAAAGCTGGTGCGAATAAAGTTATTATATCGGCTCCACCGTCCGATAGTGACATTAAAACTATCGTTATGGGGGTTAATGATGATTTAATTGATGGTACTGAGCAAATACTTTCCAATGCTTCGTGTACTACAAATAGTGCAGCTCCTATGATTCAATTAATAAATAATCATTTTGGTATAGAAAGCGCATATATAACAACCATACACTCATATACAACTGACCAGAGGCTTCATGATTCACCTCACAATGATTTAAGAAGAGCTAGAGCAGGAGCAACATCTATAGTGCCAACTACAACAGGCGCTGCTAAAGCAATTACTAAAATTTTCCCCGACCTTGCTGACAAGATGGGGGGCTGTGGTATTAGAGTTCCTGTGCCAGATGGTTCATTAACAGATATTACATGTATTATCAAAGAAAATACATCAGTCGCTGAGATTAACAAATTATTCAAAAAAGCAGCTAGTGGTCCATTAAATGGGATTCTTAGCTACATAGAAGAACCAATCGTTTCTGTTGATGTTTTAGGAAATAAGCATTCCTGTGTATTTGATTCAAAGCTAACGTCTGTTATCGGTAAAATGGTTAAAGTTGTCGGTTGGTACGATAATGAAGTCGGCTATTCTAATCGCTTGTTTGACCTTGTAGCTAAAATTAGTAACGTTTAAGTTCAAGCTTTTTACCATCAAATACGGCATAGCTGTTGTAATTTACCCACTCTCCTAAGTTAATATAAGTCGTATTGTTTCCTAAATCGACTTCTAATGGCAAGTGTCTGTGACCAAAAATGAAATAATCTACTTCAATAGTTTTCATCTTTTCCTTACAAAATTGAGTAAGCCATTCTTTCTCACCATGGTAACTTTCATCTTTTTCTCCATTGGCAATTCGACTTTTCTTAGACCAATATTGAGCTATTGAAATTCCTAAGTTAGGGTGTATTCTTTCAAATAGCCATTGACATAATTTATTTTTAAATATTTTTTTGATGAGTTTATAGCCATTATCTCCTGGCCCTAAGCCATCTCCATGACCAATAAAAAAATGCTTTCCCTTCAGTGAAATTTCTATTGGCTCTCTGTATATATGAGCATTTATTTCGTCTTCTAGGTAGTCAAAAAGCCACATGTCATGATTGCCCGTAAAAATGTGAATAGGAATACCTGAGTCGCTTATATCCGCTAATTTACCAAGTAACCGCACATAGCCTTTGGGTACAGCTTTTTTATATTCGAACCAAAAATCAAAGATATCACCTACCAGATAAATGGCTTCAGCATCACTTTTAATATCGTCTAGCCATTGGACAAATAATTTCTCTCGCACCAAACTTTTTTCTCTGTTAGGAACGCCCAAGTGTAGGTCAGATGCGAAATATATTTTACTCAAAGATTTCTTTTAATTTGTTAGCTAATATAGTACCTCTTAGATTACGGGCAATAATTATACCATTTTCATCTAGTAAAAATGTAGATGGAATACTTGTTAATCCATAATCTAAACATACGGAAGATTCAAAACCTTTCAATTGACTGACTTGTTTCCACTCTAGACCATCTTGATTTATAGCTTTTAACCAATCTGCTTTAGCATCTATGCTTTTAGTAGTGTCATTTAATGATATGCCAACAATCTCTAAGCCCATAGGGTTGTATTTTTTATACAAGTCCACAATCAGTGGGTTTTCTCTTCTACAAGGCACACACCAAGAAGCCCAAAAGTCAAGTAGTACGTAGGAGCCTTTAAGAGTAGATAACTCAAAGGGATTGCCATGACTATCATTAATTTTAAAATTAGGTGCTTGTGCACCTATGGCTGTGTTTTTCTCACTATGTACTTTTTCTTTAATTTCATTAACCCAAAAATTATTAGGATAAAGTGAATCCAAATTGCTTGAAACCTTTTCGTAGTAATTAAAGTATTCAGCTACATTTCCCAGTTGTTGAAGTGTAATAAGGTTGATGAAGAGATTGGGGTTTTCATTAATAAAACGCTTCAATTCTTCCTCTTGTTGAAGTATAATGCTATCGTACCTTTTACGTATTCTTTCCAACACGATAGATTCTTCTACAGTGCCAACCGATTTTTGATACATGGTTTTGAGCGAATCAGTTTTAAGTTTTATGGAATTAATAATTTCAAGTAATTGTGTATTTCCTTCTACCTCTTTACTTCCACTTGCTTGAAAATTTACTAGAGATGAAATATCAGCTTTAAATACAATAGTATCTTTCTTCTGAATAGCTATCAAGCCATAGTTTTTTTCGGATTCTGTGACTCTGTAAAAGTTGATATAGTCAGCTTTGTAATTAAAGGAGAAACTCTCGTTTTTGATTTGACAAGAATCTACTTTTTCAATATCATTAAGCGTTAATTTTTCTAAAAATATCCATTGTCCGTCCTCTGCATTAGTAATAGTACCACTTATATTTCCTTCATCTATTGAGCAAGCCCCTAAGAATAAAATGCTGATAAAAAATAAAATATTTTTGAACATAGTTTATTTTTCTAATTCTTCTCTTACTAATTGGTTGGCTATTTTGGGGTCTGCTTTTCCCCTAGACAGTTTCATTACTTCGCCCATAAATAAGCCTATAAGTCCTTTTTTACCTGCTTTATATTCTAGGACTTTTTCTGGATATTTTGCAATTGCTTCTTCCACAAATGACTGCAGAGCATCGGTATTACTCTCTTGTATCCAATTATTTTTCTTTGCAATTTCTTCAGCAGAAATATCATTACCTATAAGTTCGCCAAAAATCTTTTGTGTTGCTACTGAGTTACTAACCTTTCCATCATCTACTAATTGTATAAGTTGTGCTAAGCGTTTAGTAGATATACTAAATTGACTCATTTCAATAGCATTTTCATTGAGGTAAGATTTTACACTTCCATTAACAAAATTGGCGGCAGCTTTGTAGTTTTTAGTATGCTGACATAGTTCGTTGAAGTATAAAGCAATGTCTTTTTCTTCAATGATGACATTGCTATCGTAATCAGAAAGACCGTATTCATTAGTAAATTTTCTAAATAACTCTTTAGGAAGTGGTGGAAGTGATTTTTTGACTTTCTCAATATAATCTTCATTAATATGGACTGGTTGTAAGTCTGGTTCAGGAAAATACCTGTAGTCGTTAGCATCTTCTTTACTTCGCATCAGAGATGTAGTTCCTTTATTGGCATTAAAACTTCGTGTTTGTTGTTCAACTACACCACCATTTTCAAGGATTTCAATTTGACGATCCATTTCGTGTTCTATGGCTCTTTTTACGTTTCTTAAAGAGTTCATATTCTTAACCTCGGCTCTATTTCCAAAGGTTTTACTGCCCTTGAGCATAACAGAAATGTTGGCATCACACCTTAAACTACCTTCTTCGAGGTTGCCATCACAAATATCTAGATAGCGAACTAATTTCCTTACTTCCGTTAGATATTGGTAGGCTTCATCAGATGAACGTATATCGGGTTCAGATACAATCTCTATTAGCGCTACACCAGCTCTATTCAAATCGACTAGAGAATTGAAGGGGTCTAGGTCGTGAATACTTTTACCCGCATCTTCCTCCATATGTATTCTAGTAATATTAATGGCCTTAGTATCTCCGTTGGCATCTTTAACGTTTATAACACCACCATTACATATTGGGGTTGTATCTTGGGTAATTTGATACCCTTTAGGTAAATCGGGATAAAAGTAGTTTTTACGAGAATACTCATTACGTTCTCTTATGTTTGAGCCACAAGCAATGCCCATTTTCACAGCGTATTCAATGACTTTGCTATTACTTTTTGGTAGAGTGCCAGGGTGACCTAATGTGATTGGACTAGTCTGTGTATTTGGACTAGCACCGTATTCTGTAGAATCGTTACAGTAGGCTTTTGTTTTAGTAGAAAGCTGAGCGTGGACTTCTAATCCTACAACTAATTCGTATTTATCTCTAAGGCTACTCATTGCTTAATTTTGTGTAAATATAATTAAAGTATCTCTTCTAATGTTTCTTCAATTGATAGGACAGTATTATCTAGCAATTCTTTGGTGTGAGTAGTTGATAAAAACAAACTTTCAAAAGCAGATGGAGCAAAGTAAACACCTCTTTTTAATACACCGTGAAAAAGGGTTTTAAATAAATCTGCATTAGCATTACAAGCGTCATCAAAATTATTAACTTCATCTACGTCAAAATGAAAGCTTATCATAGAACCGACTCTATTAATAGTGTATCTGAGGTTTTTATAATCGAACACACGTCTAAGTTCTTTTTCAAAATAGGCTGTGTTTTCTTCAAGTTGAGAATAAATACTTGGATTTTCGTTAAGTTCTTTTAATAATGTATAGCCACAGCCCATAGCTATAGGGTTTCCGCTTAGTGTTCCTGCTTGATATACTGGACCAACAGGAGCAACCATATCCATAATTTCTTTTTTACCACCAAATGCACCAACAGGTAATCCTCCTCCAATAATTTTACCAAGAGTTACCATATCAGGAGTAACGCCATAATATTCACTAGCGCCCCCTTTTGATAGTCTAAAGCCAGTCATCACTTCATCAAAAATCAAAACAATATAGTGTTCATTACATAGGCTTCTTAGTCCTTCCAAAAATCCTTTTTTAGGCGGGATACAACCCATATTTCCAGCAACTGGTTCAAGAATGATAGCGGCAATTTGATTGGGGTTATCTTCGATAATCTTTTTTACTGCTGATAAATCATTGTAAGGAGCTAACAAAGTGTCTTGAGCAGTTCCTTTAGTTACTCCGGGACTATTAGGGACTCCTAGAGTAATTGCACCACTTCCTGCTTTAATTAGAAAGGCATCAGCATGGCCATGATAATTACCTTCAAATTTGATAAATTTTTCTTTGTTAGTATAGCCTCGTGCTACACGTATAGCACTCATACAAGCTTCTGTGCCAGAATTGGTCATTCTCACCTTTTCTACTGCAGGTACCATTTCGCAAATTAACTCAGCTATGTCGGCTTCTAATTCGGTTGGTGCACCAAAAGAAGTGGTATTTTCAGTTGCTTTTTTTAGTGTTTCTACAATTGGTTTATGACAATGCCCTAAAATCATAGGTCCCCAAGATCCAATGTAATCAATGTAATTCTTACCATCTACATCAGTAAGAATAGAACCTTTGGCAGATTTAAAAAATAAAGGTGTGCCACCAACAGAGCGGAAAGCTCTCACAGGAGAATTTACACCGCCAGGTATAAATAATTGAGCTCTTTCAAAGAGTAATTCACTGTTATTCATTGTTCAATAGTTTAGAAGCTTCTTTAGCGAAGTAGCTTGCAATGAGTTTTGCTCCTGCTCTTTTAAAACCAATTAATGATTCCATCATAGTATTATCGTGGTCTAGCCACCCTTTTTCACTAGCTGCTTTAATCATGGCATATTCTCCAGATACTTGATATACACTAACAGGCACATCAAATTGTTTGCTGATTTGTTTTACCATATCTAGATAGGGCATTCCCGGTTTTACCATTACAATATCAGCGCCTTCATCAATATCGTTATCTACTTCTGCCATAGCTTCAGATGAATTAGCTGGATTCATTTGATAGGTTTTTTTATCGCCAAAACCTGGAGCAGAGTCTAGGGCATCTCTGAAAGGACCATAGAACGAAGAAGCGTATTTTACACTATACGACATAATGCCAACATCGGTATAACCTTCGTTCTCTAACTTTTCTCTAATAGCACCTATTCGTCCGTCCATCATATCCGATGGAGCAACCATATCAACTCCCGCTTGTGCGTGTGAAAGGGCCATTTCTGCTAACACTTCAATAGTTTCGTCGTTCAGTATTTCTTGACCATCAACGATACCATCGTGACCATTAATAGAGTAGGGGTCGAGAGCAATATCGCTCATAAGATACATATTGGGCACTTCAGCTTTCAATTTTTTTATGGCTCTTTGCATAAGTCCATTTGGATTAATAGCTTCTTTACCCTCATTATCTTTGAGAGAATCGTCAACTTTAGCAAAAAGTAGTGCCGAGCGTATACCTAAATTATAGCACTCTTTAACTTCTCCGACTAGTAAGTCTAGTGTGTAACGAAAATAACCAGGCATAGAGGCTATTTCTTCTTTTTTATTTTCTCCTTCCATAAAGAATAAAGGAACAATAAAGTCACTAGGGTGCAGTCTATTTTCTTGTGCCATTGCTCTTATGGCACTATTCTTTCTCAATCTTCTATTTCTATTTTCTGGAAACATAATATCTGATTTAAGCCCAATCTACTGGGTTTTTTAATACTTCAATGAGTTGTTCTTCAGGACTTCCCAATTTAGGTTTATGGTTATATTCCCACCTTACGGTAGATGGTAAACTCATAAGAATGGATTCTATCCTTCCTTTTGTTTTAATCCCGAAGTGTGTTCCTCTATCATGCAATAGGTTAAACTCTACATAACGCCCTCTACGTATTTCTTGCCAAACTTTTTCTTCTGGAGTGTAGCTTTCATTCTTGTGCTTTTCTACTATTGGTAGGTAGGCTTCTAAAAAGGCGTTGCCTGAATCTATGCTGAAATTCATAATTTCTTGTATGCTTTTGTGGTCATTTTCTCTCTGATAATCGAAGAAAATTCCTCCTATGCCTCGACACTCATCACGGTGTGAGTTGTAAAAATAAGTGTCACACTCTTTCTTAAAGTTAGTATAGTAAGATGTATCGTGCTTATCACAAACGTTTTTGTTGACTTGATGGAAATGTTTAGCATCTTCTTCATCAAGATAGTAGGGGGTAAGGTCTGTGCCACCACCAAACCATGCAGTTTTAAGGTTACCAACCTTATCGTACATCTCAAAATAACGCCAATTGGCATGTACAGTTGGTACTTTTGGGCTTTTAGGATGAATAACTAGAGATAATCCACAGGCATAAAATGTAGCCTCATCAACTTTAAATTTTTCTTTAAATAATTCTGGTAAGTCGCCATGAACAACGGATACGTTTACTCCACCTTTTTCTATGACCTTTCCGTTATTGAGGATTCGTGTTTTACCACCGCCACCACCATCTCTTTGCCATTGGTCTTCAACGAATTGACCTTGAGTATCAGCATGTTCTAAGCCTTTGCAAATTCGATTTTGCAAGTCAAAAATATGTGCTTCGAAAATTGCTTTGATGGACATTACGCAGAGTAGTTTTTTATAGCATTAATAAATACTTTAGCATTTTCAACTGGAACTGTAGGCAGTATTCCGTGTCCTAAATTAGCGATGTATCTGTCTTTTCCAAAGCCATCAACCATTTCTTTAGCAAGTCGTTCTATTTCACTATGAGGAGCGAATAACCAGGCAGGGTCAAAATTACCTTGAAGGGTAATGTTTGGACCAGCTAATTTTCTAGCCTCTTTTGGTGTAAGTGCCCAATCCACACCAATGGCATTAGTACCTAACTTGACTAAGTCTTTTATTGCATACCACGCACCCTTGGCAAATACTATGGTTGGTGCACCAATAATGTTGTCAACGATTTGCTTTATGTAAGGTAATGCAAACTCTTGAAAATCTTTGGGTGATAGCAGACCAGCCCATGAATCAAACAGTTGAACGGCTTGAGCACCAGCTTCAATTTGTGCGTTGAGGTAAGCTATGGTAGTATCGGTAATTTTTTGAAGTAGAAGATGTGCAGCATCTCTTTGCGAATGACAAAATGCTTTGGTCTGAGAAAAATCTTTTGAACCTTGACCTTGAACCATGTAACATAGTATTGTAAATGGTGCACCAGCAAAGCCTATCAACGGAACTTTTCCATTTAAATCTTGCCGCGTTAATGTAACGGCATCCATCACATAACCTAATTTTTCTTGTACATCAGGTACTTGTATTGCTTCAGCATCTTTTAGATTGTTTACCGTTTGAGGAAGATATGGACCTTTACCTGCAATCATTTGCACTTCATAACCTAAAGCTTGAGGAACAACCAAGATGTCAGAAAATAATATAGCTGCATCTGTACCAACTTGATCAATAGGCATAATCGTAATCTCTGAAACTAACTCTGGTGTTTCGCAACGTTCGAAGAAAGAATACTTTTCTCTCAAAACGCGATAGTCGGGTAGGAATCGTCCAGCTTGACGCATCATCCACACAGGGGGTCTCTCTACCTTTTCGCCATTTAGTGTTCTTAGCAATAAATCATTCTTTAGTTCTGGAAAATCGTGTTTCATTGATTAAAATAGTGTTTAGCAATATCTACTAAGCTTTGTGGCGTAGTGGACTTACTTGTTATGCATTTTTGTCCTTCATTATTTAGTGCTTGAGCTGTTGTGGGTCCTATAGCAAAACATGGTAAATTCATAAATCCTCCATTTTGAGCTAGTGAATAAACCGAGCTAGGACTCATAAAAGCTAAGCCGTCAATAGATTGCAAATTTACGGTTTTATTGAGATTTTTGCTCTCATAAACAACGACTTCTTTTAGCTTAATAGCATGAGATGTTAAAAGGTCAGGTAACTCATCTCGTCTTCTGTTTCCACAGATAAAAATCACTTCTTCTAATTGTTCTTTAATTATCAGTTTAGCGACTTCAAGGGCAGAGGCTATTTTTGGAATTGTGGCAGTAGGTAATAAACTGGCCGTTTTTTCTCCAACAGCATAAATCGATTGAGATAAGGGAATTTTATTCTTTAAAACAATTTCAACGGCATTTCTACTAGTAAAAACCCAAGTTTTATTTTGGTCTAATTCTCCTTTGTCAAATGGTATTTCTGATATCTGAATAAGCCCATCGCAAGATACTTTCAGTTTCTTGTCTGAATTCAATTCTTTTAATGTCTGTTCTGATAAGTCATTAAGAAAAAGAAGATGTTTAGCTGTACTTTTCATTTTCTGCTGATTCAATCAGTTTTTCAGCACCTTTATCTAGTGCTTCTTGGGCAGCTCTTTGAGCTAAATGAAGTCCGTTTGCTTTGTCATCTTTTAAGGAAATTGTAATTTTTTCTTTACCATCAGTGCTTACTACAACCCCCTCGAAGGAAAGTGTATTCTCTGAAAGAGTCACATGAGCGCCGACTGGTGCTGAACAACCTCCGTTCAGTATATTTAAAAATGACCGTTCTATGCTTGTGCAAAGTGCTGTGCTTTCATCATTAAGTTCGTTGACTATACTTTTTATGGATTCATTTTCTGCATGACAAATAATCGCTACTGCTCCTTGTGCTGGTGCAGATACCATCCACGATAATTCTTGCTCTATTTCGTTTTCAAGACCTAATCGAATGAGCCCTGCACTAGCGAGTATGGTGGCGTCCCATTGACTATCTTTAAGTTTTTGAATACGAGTAGGAACATTCCCTCTTATATCCACCATTTTGTGGTGAGGGTATTTGTTTAGCCATTGTGCTTTTCTTCTATTGCTGCTAGTAGCAATTACAGCAGAATTATTATTGAGGAAGTCCAAGTCCTTGCGACATACGACTGCGTCTGTTGAGTTTTCTCTTTTTAGGATAGCACATACTTCCAAATTTGATTCTAATACAGTAGGGATATCTTTAAAAGAGTGAACAGCAATGTCTATTGTTTTATTAAGAATTACATCGTCTAGAGCTTTGGTAAAAACACCTTTTCCACCCATTAGTGGTAGTGGTGTGTCAAGTACTTTATCACCTTCCGACTCAATGAGTATCAGTTCATAGGTGTGACCAAGTTCTGTTAGTCTATCGGCAACGTGATGGGTTTGCCATAGGGCTAATTTACTTTTACGACTACCAATTTTAATGTGCATCTAATTGATTTTGTACATTTCTCGCATAACTTCCAATATATCTTCGTCAACACGATATCTGTTACGAAGATACTCAATGTTTTTGCTAGAAATCTTTTTAACGATACTATCGATAAGTGGTTTAATGCGTTCCAATTCATCTTGCTGATATTGTCCCTTGTATTTCTCAATTTCTGAATTTTTCATTTCTTCAAATGTCATCTTCAGATTCTTGATTGTTGGACCTAGAGTGTGCAACTTCGACCAATCTTCAAACTCTAGTTTGTGAAGGTTGATGATGGTTTTTGCTTTTGGTATATCTTTCTTCCTCTTATCAAGTGTTTTGTCAGCTTCGGCATTGAGCTGGTCCATGTCTACCAATTTTATGTATTGGTTTGAAGCAAGTTTGGGGTCTATATTTCTAGGAACAGATAAATCAATAAATAATTTTTCTGAATTTAAATTAGTAATATGTTCCTCATTTATGGTGTATTCTTTTGAGCTTGTAGCAACCACTAAAACATCAGCTTTTACAATTTCTTGAACTAGAGATTCTATAGGAGCATAGTTTACTTTTTGAGTTTTTGCAATCTCTTGAGCCTTTTCTAGTGTTCTGTTGATAATAGTTATTTGGGCTTTGGTTTGGCTATTCAAATTTTCTAAAGTACGTTGGCCTATTTCACCAGTACCAAAAACTAGAATTTTTTTGTCTTTTCGTAGATGTTCTGTTTTTAGTCTGATTTTAAGCACAGCAGCATGAGCAACAGAGGCTGCACCTTTGCTGATGGTTGTAAACGATTGGACCTCCTTGTTTGCTTTAAAGACAAATTGTAAAAGCCTATCCATATGGCTATTGATACAATCGTTATTTTTGGCAACTTCTACGCCTTCTTTGACTTGTGAAAAGATTTGTAAATCGCCTAATATTTGAGAGTCGATACCTGTACTGACTTCAAATAAATTTTGAATAGCCTCATCACCTTTTAGTATAAAACCGTACTTTTCGAATTTATCATTTTGATTACCACTGTATTTTATAAACTTTTTTTTGAGTTGATGAATATTGGTATTGTTGGCAAATACTTGGGTGCGATTGCATGTTGATACGGTGAATGCCGACCCGCCAAGTGCTTTTAAATCAGAGATAAAATCAATGGAATGTTGTTTGTCAATACTGAATTGCTCTCTAATTTCTAGTGGACAATTCCAATGACTGATACCTATACTATAAAATGAGTTTGACATGCAATTACACACTTCGTTTAATTATCATTTCTTTTAAACCATTGACAAATGTATCTGAGGAATTAAGACTTTCTACAAGTTGAACTTTTTCCCCGCCAAATTCTTCAAACAACTCTTGATATTCATCACCAATTTCTATAGTTGTCTCAAGGCAATCGGCAACAAATGCAGGAGAGAAAACGAGTATTTTTTTAGCTCCTTTTTTGCCTAAATCTTCAATTATTTTATCTGAAAAAGGCTCTATCCAACCTTTACCTAGTCTAGATTGAAAACCTACGCTATAATCAGATTCTTTGAGCTTAAATCGTTTGGCCAATTGTATTGCTGTTTCATAACAGGTAGCTTTATAACAAAATTGATTAGCTTCAGTGACACCATGTTCACAATCGTTATCTTGACATAAGCCCTCATCATATACCTTGTCCACATGCCTTTCTGGTAAGCCATGAAAACTAAATAAGACATGGTCATATTCTTCGAAATTGTGCTTATTACCTTGTTCTTCAAAGCCTTTAAGATAAAATTCATGGTCATAAAATTGACTAACAAAGCAAATCTCAGGAATAACCCACCATTTTTTTATAACATCCATAGCCTCCTCGATAACAGAACCATTAGTGGCTGATGCATAGTGTGGAAATAGGGGTAATATGATGATTTGCTCAAAATTTTTACCTTCCCAGCTTTGTAATATTTTTTTAAGAGAAGGGTTTTTATAACGCATGGCATATTCCACATGATAACTATCACCTAGCTCTTGTTTCAATTTTTCGGTCAAATCATGAGTGTGATATATAATTGGAGAACCTCTTTCGGTCCACAATTCCTTGTAGACTTTAGCAGATTTTGGTGCTCTAAATGGAACAATGATAGCATTGACCAATATTTTTCTTAGTAACCAAGGTATATCAATGACTCGTTTGTCATTAAGAAACTGAAAAAGATAGCTTCTTACATCACTTGTTTTAGGACTGTCGGGGGTGCCAAGATTAACTAATAAAACTGCCTTCTTTTTTTGCATATAAAACGTATTTAAAACACAACTGCAAATTTAAACAATATATATTACTAAGCTCTCCTTAAATTTGCTTTATAGATCTATATTTTTAAAATTTTAAGCAATCTTATGCTGATTTAATATAAATTTCAAATCTAAGTGTTTTTACTTGCTTTGGTATTGTGATAATTAAATACTTATTTTTGCAGTCTATTTTAGGGCAATTAGCTCAGTTGGTTTAGAGTACTACCTTGACAGGGTAGGGGTCACTGGTTCGAATCCAGTATTGCCCACCAAAGC